>CAZXRT010000251.1:0-4068 GCA_964642535.1 uncultured Methanospirillum sp. | reverse complement strand
GACGTTGATATCCAGAAAACTGTTTTCTGATTCTGATCCTTCATCCACAAGTTTGGTTTCAAATACCAGTTGAGGCGGTTTTTTCTGACTCTGTGCGATCCCACCGGTCATCCCGCTGATAATTGCAGCGAGGATAAGGGTGATCGTTAGCATCAGCATAATTCCCACTACTGGTGAGACGGCGGAGTCACGATAGTGCGCCGGGAGTCTGTCCCCAACATGGGTTTTACTGATTATACGTTTCAACCATTGGAATATAGGAAGAGTGAGTTGACATCTGATTCGTCTGATTTTCGTTGAACATTTCAAGAAATTTCGCGATATCGAGTAAATCCTGATTTTCAAATGGGATGGGGTCATTCTATCTCTGATATCTGGTACGTTGTGAAGTTATAACAAGTTTTTTTACATTAACTCAATAATACTGATCTTGCATAAGAAAATTTTGACTTATGACAATTTTATTTGGGTTAGATGTATGAAGTATAAAAAAAATTCTATTACCGATGCAGCAGTATCCCCAGTGGTCGGAGTCTTACTGATGCTTGTGGTAACAATAATTATCGCCGCGGTAGTGAGCGGGTTTGCAGGAGGACTTGCCGGGGATACGAAGGCTACTCCTTCAGCATCGATTGAAGTGAAGATCGATACGGGAATGAATGATAATATGGGGGGGACAGATACCAAAATGTTCTTTGAGATGCTCAGCGGGGATCCAATCCCCACGAAAGATCTTGAGATCATCACCTACTTCACCAATAGTTCTGGGTATGTCTACAAACGATCCCATAATGCAACAAGCCCTAAATTCGATGTATACGGTTCCGGGTCATATTCCCGACTTCCATTCCTGAATGATCCAACGAAAACAGGAGGGTATGCCGGTAATAACGTCAAAGCAGATTTTGGTAATTTCACCTTGTCTACAGGGGATATCATGTGTGCAAATTCTGTCCGCCAGACCGCCGATTTCCTTGGTCTTCCCTGGACTGAAGGGACCTATCCGGATCCTGATACCATTGATGATGCAGACTTTAAACCCGGAGCATCCGTTGAAGTCACGATTATGCATGTTTCGAGTAAAAAGAATCTGTATTCAGGGGAGGTTATGGTAATATGATACCAAATAGAGATTCTGCCGTATCTCCGGTTATCGGTATTCTCCTGATGCTCGTGGTTACCATCATCATTGCTGCGGTAGTGAGTGGGTTTGCAGGAAGTCTTGCCTCAGATCAGGATAAAGCTCCTCAGGTTTCCCTGGCAGTCAAGGAAGTGATTCAGAACATATCTGATACAAATACTGCAAATTATGTGTCAGATTATCCGACTGGTTTTACTGCAGCAAACGGACTGCTCTTTGAGCATAAGGGGGGAGATTCTTTTGCTCTTACTGATGTTACCTTACAATTACAGTCAGGCACAACGAAGACTACTATTAGTGTCTCTGATCCACTTCAGACCACATCTGCCTGCCTTCCGTCAACCGTGACTGCATATTTTATGAAGGTCGGAGCTTCTGATGGATTTATCAAACCTGGTGACAAGTTCATGGTTTATGCAGATAACTGTCGGATTGATCCGATTGGATCACAGGTATCCTGGAAAAGAGAGAGTGCTACCAGAGGATTTGGAGTATACCTGAATACTAAATGTGAGTATAAACTCATAGACAAAGCGAGTGGTAAGGTAATGCAACAGGGTACATTTACTCTGCAATAATCCCTCTTTCGATATTACTCTATTTTTTTCGACTTAATCCTTTGCGTGCATGAACCTCACGATCAAGAATAGTATTTCACTTTCCGTATGTTAATCACGAGGTCTGCAATCATCATCAGTTCATGCGGGGCTCTTCTCCCAATAGACCACCTCAATGATGGGATACTGTGACTGAATCTAGTTATTACATGCATCAAGCAGTGAACAAGTGATAATATTCGCAAAAATTAATTGTATGTTCAGGTAGGATTCCTCATCAGTATACGCTCCTGCATGAGAGCCCAGATGACGAAGGTATCCGGACTATCAAACCCTTCAGCAGGAAAGGTCTTTTCAGCACCCATCTCAGTCTCAATTCTTTTTACAACTGGTTCAACTTCAGGCTGATAGGTATATTTGATCTCAAGAGCATTCTCTGTCCCAAAAAGACCAGGCTCCTGGATCTGATTGTAAGCCACCGCTACCGCCCATTGGTTATCAGCGATATCTGCATACACTTTACTGAGCAGGCATTTGTTGTGTAGCCTGATGCGAACCCGGTTCTCAAACTCTTCAGCAACGTTCTGAGTATGAGACTCCGGGTTCAAGCCAAAAAATTTTGCCATAGAACAGAATAAGTTGTTTTAATACAAATGCCTTTCCATACGTATGAAAGGAAATGGCACTATCCATGGAAGAAAACATCAGGCCCCTCCTCATCACCTCTGCGGGAGATAAGGTATACCAGACAGAGAACGCAATCTTCGTCAAACTTCCCCCTGGAAGAGCAGTCCTCTCCACTTCTTGGGTGCAGGGAGGATATCGAACCGATCTTCAGGCAGTATATAATCATCAGCCTCCTCATCATGCGACGAATTCCCATGAACTTGAGGGAGGGTCAATCGAAGCATATCTCGCGATTGTCGCTGGGCGGCTTGGATTGGATCCAGGTAAGAGTGCAGGACTGATCACTGCTGCCCGGATGAACCATGCAGCCATCATAACTGAATCGTTCCGCGGATTAGAAGTGACCACTATCATTACTGCCGGGATAGAGGTGAATGGTGGCCGGGCTGGAGATCCCGCATCATATTTTCAGGAATCAGGAAAGATTGAGCGGGTGGGAGGAACGATCAATACAATTCTTCTTATTGGAGCTGATATCCCTGAAAGAACGATGATCAGAGCAGTGATAACTGCCACCGAAGCGAAGACGGCAGCCCTCCAGGAACTCATGGCCCAGAGCAGATATTCAACCGGGATAGCCACCGGGTCAGGGACTGATGGAATCGCAATCATCGCAGATACCTCAAGTCAGAATCATCTCACCGATGCAGGAAAACATTCCAAACTGGGCGAACTCATCGGCAGAACGGTTATGAAAGGGACTATTCAGGCTCTTGACCAGCAGTCCGGACTGAATGCATTCTCTCAGCGGGATATGATGGTACGACTTAGCCGGTTTGCTGTCACTGAAGATGATCTCTGGATGCGGTCTACGAGAATGGAGGGGGAGAACAGGAGGCAGGCTTTTGTCTCTGCACTCCGGGATATTGCTCCTGAACCGGCGATGGTTTCGGCCGTTGCTTCGATACTCCATATCCATGATGAGATCGGATGGGGTCTTATACCGGCATCGGCAGGGACAGAAGCATCAATAAAAATCCTCATCACAATCTCCACAATAATCGGTATTGTTACCGATAGTGAATTGACTCAACTCCTGAAGAGAGAGGAGCCAGTTCTTGAAAACCTGTTGCAGACGATTGCCTGGATAGTGAAGAAGAAGGCATTAGATGAAATCCGGTGATTCAGGAACCGTGAGAATTTTTTTCATTAGAGTATTCATTCAGGAGATTCTGTGCAGGAACTGATAAATTTCTCAATATACGAGGAAGACCTGAAGCGATTCAATTATGACTGGGAAGAGGTACGCATCTTTACCAAACAAGAGGGTATCGATGGTATTGAACTCCTTATTGGGAGCGATATGGCTACCCCGAATATCCCTGATGAACTGGTAAAATCCGTTCATTTCCCAGGCTGGTTCGGGTGGACGAGAACGTGGAAATATCCTCACACCATTCCGGTAGATTGCGATCCGTCTGAAGTAATGTACTACTATGGTGCTTCAACACCGCAGGGACTCCTGCACACATTTCGAAAAAACATTGAACGGGCTGTGAGTTTAGGAGCTACATACGGGGTGCTCCATGTATCGCATGTGGAGCTCGAGGAAGTTTTTACCCAGACTTTTCGTTATAGTTCAAAAGAGATCCTTTCTGCAGCAGCCTTATTTGTAAACGCTGCATGTTCCCACTATCGCAATGGAGAACCACCAGTCACCCTGGCGTTTGAAAATCTCTGGTG
>CAZXRT010000250.1:0-4085 GCA_964642535.1 uncultured Methanospirillum sp. | reverse complement strand
GGTCAGGCTTGAGATTGCAACCGATATCACCGATCGAAAACAAATGGAAGATAAACTCCAGGAGAGCGAGGAAAAATTCCGGACCATCATCGAGACGTCGCATTTTGGGATCGGGATTCATCAGGATGGCATAATTGCGTATGTCAATCCCTTCGGTGCAACGATCCTGGGGTACCCCAAACCCGAAGAACTGAAAGGGAAACGGATCTTAGATCTCGTCGATCCTGCTTTCCAGCAACAGGTCTCGCAGCGTGTAGACCAGACCTACCATCATCAGATATCAGCCCCGCCGATCAGGGAACGGTTCATCAGATCTGATGGAACAACCGTGGATGTTGACGTGAGAAGCAGCTCTTTTACTCTGCACAACCGCCCGGCAGCGGTTGTCATCTTCTCCCCGGTCCACCTGGAAAATTCCCTGACGTGATACGTGATGAGTGATTTCAGAGCAGTATCATGCACGCCGGTTCCATGCAGCAAGGGCCTGCTGCTCACCTGAGGCATCAGGAATGTATACCATGTGGCATCGGGGGCACCGGACCGTCCAGGCATTTCCATACTCAGGATCCGGACGTAACCTGACATACTGACTGCCGCAGAACGGGCAGTGTCTGAGAAGTTCGCTTGTCATATCTTAAGGTACACCTCGGGAAAGGATCGGACATGGGCAACATAAAAGACTTTGTTTTCCGAAGCCGCAGCCCATACCAGAAAAAAACAGGAAACGCCGAAGGGGAGATTTGAACTCCCGAGGTGCAGAGCACCAGTGGTTTTCGAGACCACCGCCTTCCCGGACTAGACTACCTCGGCACTGAAATCAGGTTCTGCCGGATTCACATACCGTTTGTGAGAAACACTATAAGAAAGAGAGGGTGTATGCTCACATACCAGGTGGAGCATCGTTGCGTGAGACCATCATGTCATCAACCCGGAGCAGCATCTCGACTGCTTCAGCAGATGACTGGATTGCCTGACGTTTGCACCGGAGCGGTTCAATAACACCTTCGCTTACCATGTCAACAGCCAGTCCGGTGAAGACATTGAGTCCGAAGTTCTTCTTGTTCCTGGCATGTGCTGCCTTGAGCTCGACAAGTTTGTCAATCGGGTTCATCCCTGAGTTCTCAGCCAGGGTGATTGGAATTGCTGCAAATGAATCTGCATAGGCTTCGATGGCGATCTGTTCACGGCCACCGATAGTTGCGGCATACTCACGGAGTCTGACCATCAGTTCAGTCTCAATGGCTGCCCCGCCGGGAACATACTTTCCGTCTTCCATCGTGTCCATCACGACACGGGTTGCATCGACCATGGCACGTTCCAGTTCGTCGACAAGGTACCGGGAAGTTCCCCGCAGAAGGAGCGTGACCGTCTTCGGGTTCTTTGCCCCGTAGATCTTGGTCATCTCTGTCTCCTCTATCTCCTCTGCACCCTCTGCGGTTCCGAGCATCGACTTGGTGAGGTCGTCAACCTTGTTCGCGATGGTTGCATTCAGGGCACGGGCTGCAAACTTCATGTCCTTCTCGGGAACATCCTCAATAGCAAGAACACCTGCCTTTGCCAGGAAGTACTGGGCTGCATCGGCAATGCCCTTCTGGCAGAGCAGGACGTTTGCACCGGATGCAATGACCTTGTCTGCCATTGCCTTCAGGGCTTCGCGTTCCTGTTCGCTGAATGCCTCGACCTGTTCGGTAGAACTGATCTTGATCTTGGCCTTCACTTCGGTCTTGCGGATCTCGAGCTGGCTGGAAACAAGAGCAATCTTAGCGCCTTTTATCGCTTTTGGCATTGCCTGGTTGACACGCCGCTTCTCAAGGACAATCCCGGTGATCAGTTCAGCGTCGTCCATGGTCGCCCCGGTGTGGGACTTGATCTGGACATCATCCTCGTCAACGGTGATCTTCTTCCCGTTCTTCTGTGCAACCGCTACCACGGCATCAACAGCGATGGTGCTGATCTTCTCCTTCACATTCTCGATGGACTTACCGGTGATGGCAGTCTCGACGATCTTCTGCAGGATGTCCTTGTTGTATGGATCAACGGTCGTTGACATACCATCAAGAATCTCGAGAGCCTTGGTCATCCCCATCCGGTATCCCCGACAGATAACGGTCGGATGGATCTTCTTGTTAAGCAGGGATTCTGCCTGTTCCATCATGGAACCGACCAGAACAACCGCAGTAGTCGTGCCGTCCCCGACCTCTTCATCCTGGGTCCGGGAGACTTCAATGACCATCTTTGCACCAGGGTGCTGCACAGATATCTCGTCAAGGATGGTGATGCCGTCGTTGGTGATGGTGATGTCACCGGACCCGTCGATCAGCATCTTGTCCATACCCCGCGGACCCAGAGTGGTCCGTACAGCCTCGGCGAGTGCCTTTGCGGCCGCTATATTTGAGCGCTGCGCCTCATATCCGTGCGTCCGCTCTACATTTTCTCGTAAGATGATTACAGGCTGTTGCGCAAGCATGAGAGTATCCTCCGTATGGATAAAGGTGGATTTAAAGTTCTATATATGAGTTGTGGAATCTGCCGGAAAAAAAGTCAGGGTTAGTCAATCCGGGATATTCTGAAGAGACTGTATACCGGTATACCCTCGATCTCCCTGATTCCGCGCTTGTCAAAGAGGACACAGCAGGCAATCGGGGTGGCTCCGTGTCGTTTCAGGTACCCGATAACCTCGTGAAGCGTGTCACCCGTGGTGATCACATCATCGACGACAACGCACTGGTCACCGGGATGAATCCCGAAGTTCCCGCTCATGGAACCCATCGGAACGTCATCAGTATTGTGCTTGGACGGATGATAGATGGCAAGACGGGTTGCATCGGTCACCGCCATCAGGGTAGCGAGCGGTATTCCCGAGATGGATATCCCTACGTACACAGTTGGCGCCGGATTTCCCTGCTGGCGTTGATGGAGCCGGGACATCAGCATCATGGCACTCTCCTCGAGGAGGACTGCTTCTCCACTCACAGCAGTCCAGTCGATGTGGACATCCTTCGGGGTGGATGCACCTTTCTCCTGCGTCAAAAGCCAGGTCACCGTCTCCATGGAAAGAGAGAGTTCGTCCGCGATCTGACCGGGGCTGTGACCTTCGCTTCGCAGGAGCCGGGCCTTCTGAATGAGATCTTCGATCGTAGACATCTGCAAAGAGATCTGCTCGTACCTATTTATGCTTTCGTTTCAGGAGTGAACCACAGACCGGACAGTCCCCGGCACGGGTCGGCATCTCATCATAATACTTCCCGCAACCGGTGCACCGGATCTTCCAGACCCGGGCCTGTGCATCCCGCTGAATCAGGGATCGGGTTGGGATATTCAGGACGTGGGCAGTGTTCTGGATGGCAAAATCATCAGTGACAAGTGTTCCGCCCCGTTCAGCAGCCAGGGCCAGCAGGTCAAGATCAGTCCGGGAGAGAACCGGGCTGTCACCACTCCTGCGGGATGCTTCTTCAGCCTTCTTCCTGAACTCCTTTGCCGGTTCCAGAATTTCCATCCCCTCATCGAGAAAAACAGAAAACCGTGCCTTCCCCCTGAGATCCTTCAGTTCTCCCTCAACCCGGGGAACTGTGCATAGCAGGCCTGAAAAGGAGACAGACAAAAAGAATGCAGAAGTATCCAGAACAAGCACAGGAACACAGGACTTCATGGCCGGGGAAGAAGGTGCAATCCCAGTTGCGCCCCCTGGGCAGGGATCAGAATCAGTGCCCGGTTTATCGGAGAGCATCAGCAATGATTCCTGCCGCAGAATACCGGCTTGATGCACTCTCTATCGTATCACTGCTGATGACATCAGTCAGACCGGCACTTATCAGGTGTGTACAGGCACCGGTTGCAAAGACTCCATGAACACAGACGGTTGATATCGATGATGCTCCCTGGGAAAAGAGCATCTGTGCCGCTGTTGCCTGTGTTCCTCCGGTGGAGATGATATCATCAACGATGATTACATCCCGTCCCTGAACCGGAATGGATTTAGGTTCTATCCGCACCTCTTCTCCCGAGAGCCTTGTCTTGTGCAGATGATCCGATTCCCAGCCTCCGGATGAGGCGATCTCCCCCGAGAGGCGGGCAGCACCGGCATC
>CAZXRT010000249.1:0-4092 GCA_964642535.1 uncultured Methanospirillum sp. | reverse complement strand
CATTAGCCTCACGATTATTATATCGTTCAACCAATGCCTGCATCTTTTTTGTAAAGTCTATTCCTTTTACCCGGTTAACTTTTCTGATGTCTTTAATAACCCTGGCAAGCAACTGTTGAAGTAATTTGATTCTGGTATTAGGCAACTTGATTTTGTTGATTTTTTCCAGATACTCATCGTCAAAAATATCCTGTTCAGTCTCTTCTTCATCACCAAGTTTAAATATCTCCTCAACTCCTTCACTTTGCAATGCATCTTTTATCATTTCTTTCACTCTTGCATTCATTTGAGCAGTATCAGGTGCTTCGCCACGAGTTAATTTGAAAAGGATTGAACGAATAGCTAAATAGAAGTGAGTATAATCCCTTTCAATATGTGTAAGCTTCTCACTTCCTGCACAAATGTCATATGCTGCTTTAAGTCGTTTAACCAAACCTGCAAAACGAGCTTCGGTTTCTTTTGTTTTTTGTACAAATTCAGAAGCCTGGTTTAAAGTATTTAATTGCTGCAATGTTGTACCTTTAAAGTACTTCGTGTTATCAAAAGAATGGAAAAGCTTATTGAGTAGATCCAAATGATTACGAACTATAATTAAAGACTCTTCAATGTCCTCAAAATTTTCTTCGTCACCTTTATTGTATTTTGCTAATGCCAGATTCATCTGGTTTTTAATACCAATATAATCTACCACCAAACCTTTATTTTTACCCTCAAATCTCCGGTTTACTCTTGAGATAGTTTGGATTAAATTATGCTGTTGAATGGGTTTGTCAATATATATACTGTCCAGGAAAGGGACATCAAAGCCGGTTAACCACATATCTACTACTATCGCAATTTTGAAATTTGATTTTTCATTTTTAAACTGACGATCTAACTCTTTGCGATACTCCTTAGAACCAAGTAAATTGTATAATTCTTTCGAATCATCTTTATCTCTTGTCATTATCATTTTAATGCGTTCAATCGGCTTAAGCTCCCGCAAGTCTTTGTCAGTAAGTACAGCACCATCTTCTGCTGCCTTAATTTCATTCCATTCCGGTTTCAATGAAACGATATTCTTGAAAAGTTCATAAGCAATTTCACGGGTACTACATACAAACATTGCTTTACCCTTTACAGTAGAACCTTCAGAAACCCTCTTCAGGTAATGATCAACAAAATCTGCAGCTACAGCCTTTAATCGATCAGGATCTCCAATAATGGCATACATCTGAGCCATTTCCTTTTTGCTCTGCTCAATCTGATTCTCATTGCTGCCAATTTCTGCACATTTTGCATAATAATCTTCAATCTCCTTAAGCTTTGAATTATTTAAAAGCACCCTTGCCGCTCTGCCTTCATATACAATCCTTACCGTTATTTCATCTTTAACAGATTCAGTCATTGTATATGCATCTACAACATTTCCAAAAACATTAATAGTAGCATCAATAGGAGTACCGGTGAAACCGACAAATGTAGCGTTCGGCAATGAATCATGTAAATATTTGGCGAAACCGAAAGTCTTTGAAACTCCATTCTCAGTAACCGTGATTTTTTGATCAAGATTAACCTGACTCCGATGAGCTTCATCAGATATACAAATTACATTATTTCTATTGGTAAGAAGTTCAGTGTCTTCAGTAAACTTATGAATAGTAGTCAGGAAAACTCCACCACTTTTTCTGCCCTGAAGCAAATCTCTCAGATTAGCTCTGCTTTCAACACTTACTACAGTGTCATCTCCTATGAATCTCTTTGCATTGGTAAATTGACCTGAAAGCTGGTCGTCCAAATCAGTACGATCAGTAATCATGACTATAGTAGGACTCTCAAAGTCAATACTTTTCATTAATAATCTTGTGAGATAGAGCATTGTAAAGCTTTTGCCACAACCGGTAGCACCAAAATAAGTACCCCCTTTACCATCACCATCAGGCTTTATAGCTTTTTTAATATTGTTGAATAGAGCTCGTGCAGCATAGTACTGCGGATATCGACAAACATATTTTTCGTTTTTCTTAGAGCTATCCGGAATGTAAATGAAGTTTCTTAGTATATCACGCAATCTGTTTTTGTCAAACATACCCTGAATAAGAGTGTACATGCTATCAATACCGTCAACTTCTTTTGCTAAACCAGCGACCCTTCGCCAGGCATAATAAAATTCATAAGGTGCAAAGAACGAACCAGCCTTATTATTAATACCATCGCTTATTACACAAAAAGCATTGTATTTAAAAAGTTCCGGAATATCTCTACGGTAACGGACGGTCAATTGTTTATAAGCATTATATATGGTAGCATCTTCACATATAGCACTTTTGAATTCAAATACCACCAAAGGCAAACCATTTATGTAAACAATGCCATCAGGAATACGTTTTTCTGAACCTACTATTTCAAGCTGATTGACAAACTTATATATATTATTGTCTGTTGAATAAGAGGTCTCCTTATCAAAGTCTGTAGCAATAGATATTAAATGCTCCGGTTCAGGTTGGCGCTGTATGTCTAAACCAGAGTAGTTGATTAACTGAATATAGATGTCTTTTTTGCTTCTGTCTTCTCGTTTCAATATGAAACCATCAGAAAGCATTCTCATGAAGGTTTTGTTACTTTCATATAGATCTGAAGCCGGTAAAGATTTTAACTGAAGAATTATAGATTTGATTTCGTTTATCGTGATGTCGTAACATGCATACTGATTCATTAAAAACTCCTGCAAATCATCTTCAATCAAAACATCGTCAGGCCTTCTGACAATACTCATACCATGCTGATGGATAAAACCTTCATCAGTCAACAACTCGGTAAAAGCCTTTTCTAATTTTTCTTCAGTGAATTTCATTTAATCAAAATTTTCCAGTACCCTTTATTCGTGCCTACTCGCTCCATAACCTTTGCATCTGTCAATGCTTTTAAATGCTTTTGCACAGCAGATTCAGCAATACTAAGTTTATGAGCAATTTCTTTTCTAGATATTTTATTGTTCTCTTTAATCAAGATAAGGACTTCTTTTTGACGATCAGTCAGATAATCTATTTGACCACCTATTTGACCACCTATTTGACTACCAATTTGACCACTTTCTTCAGTAACTTGCGCAGTTTTATACAGCGCAACCATAAAACCGCCATCTTTTTCAAGAATGGCAGGTTCAGGAAGTCCATATTCTTGACAAGAGTTATAAATTTTTAAGGTGCCTCGACCCCAAGTATCAATATAACCTGCCATAAAACAAGCTTTAGCAATTTTTGGATTGCGCGGTCGTGAATTATGCTCTCCTTTCAATTCTTCCAAAGTTAACCCAAAGGGCAAGCCCCCTTCATTCCATATTGAAAGTTTATCATCATAAACACGCATTTGAATATCTGCACCCATGTAGGTTCTATGAACCAATGCATTGAGCAACATTTCTCGCAATGCAGCTACAGGATATTCGTCTTTTTCCAAACGTTGCATGCCAACAAAATCAACTGGACGGGTTAAGAACTTATAGTTGAGCTGTGTCTGAACGGCTTCGAGCATCTGAACCAGATTGCCTTCAATAATTTCTTGAAATTTCAAATCGGTTGAATCTTTGCCAAAGCGTCCAATTTTAACCTGTACATTGGGATAAAACCGGTTCGGGTCTTTACCGAAAAGGACAATTGCAGCCCGTTTTAATTTGTGTCCCTCGGTAAGTTGAAGTTTCTCCAATATCTGGAAAGCAGACAAGCCTTTTGTCTCTGGCATTCTGCCTTTTTCTTTGCTATCTTCTATAAACTTTGAAATGCTCTTTTCCTCAATGTCCTTCATGGAAGCGCCTTCCTCCACCACATCATCCCAGGTTTTTCCGGCCTTTTTAAGTAAAAATTCGTTAAGCTCCACGCCGGTTAATTCCATGTTTGTACTGCCCGTGCGGTAATAAAATCTGCCTCGTAAAGAGACAGCCACAGAATATGGATTAACTTTGATTGAAATATATTTCTTGCCCTCTTTATCTTCCAACTGCACATCGCAAATGATCCCCATAGAATTGCGGATTTTATTTGGAATATCCTCCATGAGTTTGGCAAAATCCGCCAGATGAACAACATTTCCTTTGTCGTCAATACCAATGTAAAT
>CAZXRT010000248.1:0-4095 GCA_964642535.1 uncultured Methanospirillum sp. | reverse complement strand
GTCTGCCCCGGGTGAGACTGCGGTCACCTTTACCTTTCTGCAGTCCACAATAAAGGGTAACCCATGTCATATGACCAGATACCCATCGGCAGGTTTTCCCTCATCAGTCACCTGTCCCTGAAAGCACTACGGATCTATGATAAAAAGGGAATTCTCGTCCCTTCCGCAAAAGACCGGATTACCGGGTATCGCAGTTATGATGTCTCTCAGATCGGAACTGCGGTAGCAATCAGGACGCTTTCCCTCCTC
Organism: uncultured Methanospirillum sp.; assembly: GCA_964642535.1. GTDB lineage: Archaea > Halobacteriota > Methanomicrobia > Methanomicrobiales > Methanospirillaceae > Methanospirillum. The sequence goes on along the minus strand of CAZXRT010000248.1, from coordinate 3,846 downwards.
GGGTTTGGTCTTGAGGATATCACCCGTATCATCAGGGCAAAGGAAAAAGGTGACCAGGAAACCATCAGGGAGATAATTACCGCCCGTCAGGTACAGGTCAAAGAAGAGATGGCCCGGTTACACCAGATATCAGAGATTCTCCTCTATCAGGAGAAGACCCTGGAGTTGTTACCTATGAGTTATACCGAACCGGCAATCAAGGAGATTTCCCCGATCAGAGTGATGAGTATCCGTGAAACGGGAGAGTATGAAGAGACTATCGGAAGGCTGATAAGCGAATTATGTGCCGTGGGTCAGGCCGGGTCCCAGTCATCAGGTCTGCGGATAATCGGCCCGCCGATGACGATCTATCATGACGGTGAGTACAAGGAGAAAGATGCTGATGTGGAGGTTGCGCTCCCCATTCTGGGAAGATTGACCACCTCTGATGATCGCATCAGGGTCTCGGTTCTTAATGGAGGGAGGTTTTTATCACTGATCTATAAAGGGCCTTATATCGGGATACATGAGGGATGGTCACGGGCTTATAGCTACGCTGCTGAGAAAGGACTGACTCTGAGCATCCCCGGTCGTGAGCAGTACCTGAATGACCCTGCCGACGTTCCGGAGCATGAACTGATGACAGAGATCCTGATTCCCGTTACCGGAGAGTCGGAATAACCCTATTCCCCGGCTACCTGTATCTGTTCTGCTGCACGTTTCCCATAGGGACAGACATACAGGCATAGGCCACAGACTGCTTCTTTCCCCTCTTTTTCCAGTGATGCATGATAGAGGTCACATTTCCGGGCATCAAGTCTGATCTCTCGGGAATCCCATTCTCTGAACGGTTCACCGGTGATCGCCCCTACCGGGCAGTTCTCCACACATATTGTGCATGATCCACACCGTGAATTCATCGGTCCTCCGGTAGGTGAAAGGGGAGCATTGGTAAGAACAGTGCCCCATCTGACCCGTGGTCCTGCATCCGGGGTGATTAGTAACGAATTTTTCCCAATCCATCCTAATCCTGCACAATGGGCAGCAAGTTTGTGAGAAAAAACTGATGCAATATGGTCGTTATCTGTCCTCCTGGAGGAGGGAACGGGAAAAGCAGCATATCCTGCCTGCTGGATAAGACTTGCGATATGAGAGAGGATCAGGTCAATCCGTGTGTTAATGACATCATAGGTATGATGCCGGTAGAGGATTGTATTGCTTTGGCTGTTTTGGGCAAGAAGGTTGACGATCGGATGAATCAGGGTAACTCCTATGGAGATCGCCCGTGGATACCCGGCTGCCAGTGTTCCCCCCTGCTTTCTGATGGCATCGGTTGCCGATGAGAGATCGGCGATCCCAAACCGATCGGCTCCTGATCTCATACCAATCATCCTGATCTCCTCCTCAAGATTCATGAAATAATGATTTCTTGGTTACATCAGATATCTGTGCCGTTTCAACCTGGATGCAAAACCTGCTGCAGTGTAAATTAAAGACAGATTCGTGATGGTAAAACAGAATCTTCATCAGGATTCAGCTGCATGATCATGGTACACTCTTCGGTGCACGCTTGATATTTTATGGATAATCGAATTCCGGTCTGTTTCGGGCAACCGTCCCTCAGGCAGTACCTAATCCTGATCATCATCAGCATCCTCCTCCTGGTTGTCGGCGTGCTGCTCGCAATAACGTATATACAGGCTGAGCAGATCGTGGGAAAAATCGACGATTCTTTTCGGGATTATACTGAACTGAATATCAGGGAACGGGTTTCTCTGGTCAACTCCGGATTAGCCCTCTATGATTCCTCCCTCAACTCACTCCTTCAATCTGCTTTTAATCCGTTCCTGGAAGAATATCAGACTTGCCAGGGCAATCTTTCCAAAATTGAGTACCAATCTCTCCGCCATCAGATTGGGAGGATAGTTCCCGGGACTGCAGACCTGTATGTCATCAACGCAAGCGGTATTATCATCAGGAGTACTGTTCCTGAAGTGTTATACCTGAATCTGTCGCAAAACCCGGATTATCAGACAAAAATTCCGAAAATCCTGAACGGTTCCTCGTTTGTTGCTGATCGGGTGGTGCCATCGTATCCTACTGCCAATGCAACAGAACTGACCGGAGAACTCCAAAAATTTGCCTTCATGCCAACCCCGGATCACCGGTACCTTCTTGAGATTGGGATCTCCGGTCTCCAGATGGCCGGAGTCAGGCAGAACTTTTCATACTCCCTGATTTCGGATGAAATGGATGATATCAATCCCTATCTGGATGATGTCAGGATTTATGATATCCATAAAAACCAGTATACCAAAAATGGTCTTCGATCTCCGGAGCGGCTCAATCCCCTCATCCGATCCCGTCTTGATCAGGTGATCAGATCCCGGACAGATCTGGTGGCAGAAGATCCTGTCTCTCATTCGAATGTAACCTATCTTTTCATCGATCAGGACTCTCCGGATGCCGTAACAGACATGAGTGTGATCGCTGAAGTGGTATACTCACGGTCCCTTCGTAAAGATGAGATTCAGCCTATCATCAGGTTTTTTGCCGGAGTAGGGTTCATTGCCATCTTCATCGGTTTGATCCTGACCCTCTGGGCATCACGACTGATCACCCGGCCGGTTTCTGACATCGTGGAGGATGTAGACCTGATTGCGCAGGGCGACCTGGATCATCGCATCAGGAGTATGAAGGTTAAGGAATTTTCACACCTGGAAGAGAGTATCAACCTGATGATTCATCGGATCAAGGCTGCGATCAGGGAGATTGAACATCGTAGAACTGAAATGGTGATAGCAGCAGATATTCAGCAGAGTTTTCTGCCTGAACAGATAGCGGATGTCCCGGGTTATGATATTGCTGCAAGAACCATTCCGGTAAAGGAAGTTGGTGGTGATTTCTATGATATCATTCCGTACCATACTGATAACGGAAATGATGATGGATATGGGATTTTAGTCGCAGATGTTTCAGGAAAAGGGGTGCCAGCTGCCCTTTTCATGGCCCTGTCCCGGACGATTGTCAGGGTCACGGTGCGTGACCGGTTCCCGGTATCGGACGCCCTGACTGATGCGAACCGGTTTATATGTGCCGATGCACGCTCCGGTATGTTTGTCAGCCTCTTTTACCTGTTCATCAGTCCTGGAAAGTCCTCCTTCACCTGCGTGAATGCCGGCCATAATCCTCCGGTGTATTATTCGGCAGCTGACCGATCTGCAACCCTCTTCCCTGAAGGCGGAATTGTGCTCGGGATCGATGATTCGTTCTCTTTTGAGGAGCAGTACGGTTCTCTGAAGCCGGGTGATCTGATCGTCCTGTATTCCGATGGTGTGACTGAAGCTGTCAATGGTGCCACTATCATGTACGGGCAGGAAAGGCTGAGGATGATCATCAGGGAGAATGCAGAATCTTCTGCCGAAGAGATTCTTGAGAAAATCCTGGATGATATGCATGAATTTACCGGAGATACCGACCAGTTTGACGATATCACAATTCTGGTTCTGAAAAGAACCGGAACCTGAATGGCCCGAAAATTTGGAAAATAAAGAAAGAGGCTGGAACTTAAGGCGTCGTTGGTATGATTGTGACCGAACTCTTCGGGATTTCTGATTCCAGAGCACTTTTCATCGTGTTTATGGCACTCTGAACTTCAGACATCTTTTTTTCTCCATCAAACTCCAGGAAGATCTCGATGTAGATATGGTTTCCGCTTCTTCGGGATCGAACGCCATGCAGGGCGATATAATCGTCAAAAAACGATGATAACGCCCGAACAATGACCAGCTGAAGTTCTTCATCAAGTGTTTTATCAAGCAGGTCAGGCAGGGAAGAACGAAGCACACGGTATCCGGTGTAGAGGAA
>CAZXRT010000247.1:0-4134 GCA_964642535.1 uncultured Methanospirillum sp. | reverse complement strand
CCGGTATTCTGAAGGGCCCACTGTTCAGAGAACCGGGGATCATTCGGGGCACCTGAAACCGATTCCACGCCTACCGGTTCTTCTCCCGGAGGCTGGGGAACATCAGGAAGAGAGAGCGAGATGATGTAGTTGGGTTCTGCATATGCGACGTATGACGAATTCTGCAGCTCGTTGATCGCTTCTTCGACAGAAACGGTCTCTCCCACATCGATCATCTGCATCCCTTTCAGCCCTTCTGCAGAAAAGTCGTCAGATACCTCTGCCCCCAGAGACATCAGGCCGGTAGATTCCACGCTCATGGCACTGAAATCACCGGTTGGTGTATTGTATTTCACGATCACTTCGCCCGGAACATACGCCGGTTCAGAGGTACTCTGACCGGTTGTATCAGCACCGGGAATGGTGTCTGCCCCGACCGGAGCTGACACCCATGGTATGGTACATATAACCAGAAGAAAAAGAATTCTGCACAGCCGTTGCTGGATTTGCATGTTCATTCGTCCCCCACCAGAGTCTGCATTCGCAGACCTGCTGTAATAGGATATCTGAGCGGCAGCAGACTTTAAGTACTCTCTTCTGGTGATCCACGACGCCTGGTCGCTCTCTCCATCCGGTTCCTGACCCGAAAGGAATGATTATCCTGCTGTCAGGCAGATCTGTACCTATCATGGATTCACCCATCCTGCAGGTCGCTCTCGATCTGGTTGAGACCGATCGTGCCGTTCAGATTGCACGGGAGGCTGCATCCGGTGGTGCTGACTGGCTTGAGGCCGGAACCCCTCTGATAAAAAGTGAAGGAATGTCCTGCATCACCCGTCTATCTGCATCATTTCCCGGCTCGACGATTGTCGCCGATATGAAGACTGCTGATACCGGAGCAATGGAGGTAGAGATGGCAGCCAGGGCAGGCGCGGCAGTGGTATGTATTCTTGGAACTGCTGATGATGAGGTGGTTGCAGAGTCGGTCAGAGCAGGAGCCAAGTACGGGGTGAAAATTATGGCTGACCTTCTGAACTGCACGGTGCCCCATGAAAGGGCTGCTACGCTTGAATCCCTGGGAGTTGACATCATCGCGGTTCATACCGGCATTGACCAGCAGATGACCGGCAGGGACCCTCTGCAGGATCTCACGCGGGTTGTTGAAAGGGTCCGGATCCCGGTTGCCGTTGCCGGAGGTCTGGATGCAGCCCTTTCTTCTGAAGCTGTCCGGAGGGGTGCCCGCATCGTCATTGTCGGGGGGTGGATCGTCCGTTCCGCGGATGTTACGGGATCAGCCCGTCGGATCAGGGAAGCAATCGATACTCCTTCTGATGAGGGATGGAAACCGCCAGACCAGGAATCCGAGATTCGGACCCTTTTCAGTCAGGTCTCCGCACCCCATGTGACCGACTCCATGCACCGCAAAGGATCCATGCATGGTATCTTCTCTCTCTGCCCGGGAACACGAGCCGTTGGCCGGGCAGTAACTGTCCAGACCTTTGGTGGTGACTGGGCGAAACCGGTTGAGGCTATTGATATTGCCGGACCTGGTGATATCCTGGTTATCAACAACGATCAGGCTGAACATGTTGCTCCCTGGGGAGAACTTGCAACTCTCTCCTGTATTAACCGGGGAGTTGCCGGCGTGGTCATTGACGGGGCTGTCAGGGATGTGGATGACATCCGCAGGCTGCAGTATCCGGTCTGGGCGAGGGCAACGGTCCCGAATGCAGGTGAGCCTAAGGGATTTGGCGAGATCAATGCGGAGATTCAGTGTGCCGGGCAGACGGTCAGGCCCGGTGACTGGATCGTTGCCGATGAGAGCGGTGTTGTGGTGATACCCCGTGAACGGGGATACGAAGTAGCCAGGCGGGCCATGGAAGTAAAAAAGACGGAAGAGCGGATCAAGGCCGAACTCAGGGAAGGAAAGACTCTTTCCGGGGTCATGAATCTCCTTCGCTGGGAAAAAAAGCAGTAGGACAAAGAATGCAGGATCCGGGAGTACATCATTCGGAAACCTTTTTTTCTTTCCTGTAGTCATTTCCCTGGAGTTTTAATGGAGTCTCCGGATCCCTTCTGGTGAAAACCGGAATTATGGCTAGTTCCCGGCACCCTTGTCAGGGATCTTCTCAATTGATATTATCCTGGTCTGATATCATATATATGGGTGGCATGGCAGGGTATCGGGTTCTGGTGGTTGTATGAAGGCCGGAAATAGTACAGCTTGGTTTTTTTTCATTCTCCTGGCTGCGGCTCTGATACTTCCCGCCTCCGGCGATACAACTGGAAATTTTTCCCCGCCACATCCTGCATTCACACAGGAATCCTCGCTGAGTATACCGACTAATGGTGAATCCGGATTCTGCTGCGGGAGCGGAGCACTCCGGAAAAGCCCGCTTGATCTCTCCTATCTTATCGGGAAGCGGATCACCGCTGAAGCAGATTCTAAGATAAAGATGGATGCCCGCATTGAGATGGATCTCCCGGTCAGGTATGATCTGAGAGAGCAGTCACGGGTTCCTGCCATCCGGGACCAGGGGCAGAGCGGGAGCTGCTGGGATTTCTCAGCGGTAAAATCACTGGAGTCATCTCTTCTTCCCGGAATAACCCAGGACTTTTCCGAGAATAACCTGAAGAACCATGTCTCTACCTATTATCCTGACGGGTTTGATTTTGCAGACGGGGGAAACGACCTTATGGCTGCTGCATATTTTATCAGATGGTCCGGTCCGGTCCCGGAACAGGCAGACCCCTATAATCCCTACTCTTTCCGTTCACCAGAGGGTCTTCCGGTAATTGCCCATGTGCCTGATGTCCCGATGCTCCCCGGAAGGTCTGCATTTGATGACAATGACAATATCAAGAATGGCCTGATGCAGTTCGGGTGCCTGTACACCACTCTGTACTATGACTCCGGTTTTTTCAACGAGAATACGGCAGCATACTACAACCCTTCTGAAGTGACTCCCAATCATGCGGTCAGCATCGTCGGATGGGATGACGGGTATAGTGCAGAGAATTTCTCCCCGGTTCCTCCCGGGGATGGTGCCTTCATCTGTGCAAACAGCTGGGGCACGACTTTTGGAGATGAAGGTTTTTTTTATGTCTCCTATTATGATATACTTGCGGGAACACAGGTTTCTGCGTTCTCTGCTGCCTCTGCGGATGTGTATAACGGGAATTACGGGTATGATCCCCTCGGCTGGGTATCCAACTTCGGATTTGGGACCGAGGAGGCTGATGCTGCCAATGTATTCCAGGCAGAGGCTGATGAGGTGATTGAAGCAGTCGGGTTCTATATTCCCCAGGTCAATACGGCAGTGTCAGCAGGAATCTATGTAAACCCTACAAACGGGCCGGTATCTGACAAGGGTCCGGACGGGTATCAGACCACCAGTTTCCAGATCCCCGGATACCATACTCTCCGGTTTGATGAACCGGTGAAAGTGAAAAAAGGGCAGAAATTTTCTGTTGCCATAAAATTCCTCACTCCCGATTACGGGTTCCCCATTCCGGTGGAGTATGCCGTTCCCGGGTATAGCAGCAAGGCGTCTTCGTCTCCGGGCCAGAGCTTTGTGAAGGCAGAGGATGGGGGATGGTCAGATCTCACAAAATGGGATCAAACTGCCAATGTCTGTATCAGGGCATATACGAAGCGTTCTTCATCGCTCCAGGCAGGTTTTTATGCAGATCCTGTTTCTGGAACTCCTCCTCTTACCGTCAGGTTTACGGATGCATCAATCGGAAACCCGAAGAGATGGCTCTGGGATTTTGGAGACGGATCAACATCAACCGAGCAGAACCCGGTTCACACGTACACCCTTGAGAATACTTACACCGTCTCTCTCACGGTTGACAATGCTGCCGCAGAATCGAAAGTCAAAAAAGAGAACTATATCTCCACAAAGCCACAGGAGACGATCATCGTCCCTGATGATCACTCACTGATCCAGGAAGCAGTTGATGCTGCACGGCCCGGATCAGTGATCCGGGTCAGATACGGATATTATCCGGAAAAGGTTACGATAGACAAAAAACTGACCCTCATCGGAGAGAGCAACCTGGACGGGCAGAAACCGATCATAGATGCCCAGTTCACTGGAACACCGGTCAGCATCATTGCAGACGGTGTAACGATGGATAATTTTACCATCA
>CAZXRT010000246.1:0-4139 GCA_964642535.1 uncultured Methanospirillum sp. | reverse complement strand
ATTCAGCAGAGACATTGATGGGACCAATGTACGCATCAAGCATATGATTGATCCCGTCGATCATCTTCCCGTTCTCACCGGGGTATTTCTTCGAATCTGCACGGAAATCGAGCTTCCCATCTACAGCAGCAGAGATGAGGGCGGTGATATCCTCATTGCGCATGTGGACCACATCGATGAGGTTGTTGAGATTATTCTTAATCTCGTTAAAATCACCCCGGTATGCCTCGGTGATCTTCGGAGGGATGTCCCCTTTGCTGATCCGATCGATATATTCGGCAGAGACATTAATCGGGCCGATATAGGAATCCAGCATCTTGTTGATGCCTTCAATCATCCTGCCGTTTTCACCCGGGTATTTTTTCGAGTCTGCACGGACATCAAGGCGCCCGTCAACACCTGAGTTGATGAGCATTTTGATATCTTCATTCCTCATGTGGACGACATCAATCAGGGCGTTGAGGTTGTTCTTGATCTCGTTGAAATCGCCACGATAAACTTCTGTAATACGGGGAGGAATGTCTCCTTTGCTAATCCGGTCAATATATTCAGCTGATACATTGATAGGCCCGATATACGCATCCAGCATCTTATTGATACCCTCAATCATTCGGCCATGATATCCGGGATACTTGGAAGCATCAGCCCTGGCATCAAGTTTTCCATCAATCGCAGAAGAGATCAGCATATTGATGTCTTCACCACGGATTTTTGAGACTTCAATAATCCGGTTCAGATCTTTGGCAAACCGGGCTATATCCTGGGAATATTTTTCTGCCGGAACAGGATCCGGTATCTTTCCATCAGCAAAATCAGTGATTCCGATTGATATGAGTTTCAACGGAGTGGTTATCGATGCAAATCCATCATCCAGTTCTTCAATAATCTCTCTGAATCCACCCTGATAACGGGATGGATCAATCCGTGCCGTCAGATCACCATCCTGACATGCGGCAGAGAAGCGGGAGATGTCATTCTGAATAAAGTTCAGATTATCAAGGATCTTTTTCAGCCGGTCAGATGCCTGACCTCTCGACCCCGGAAGAGCCGGGATCTCAAGGGTAAACTTCCCATCCAGAATACTGCCCAATGATTCACTGACCATTGAATGTTCTTTCTGAAAGAGATCCACCATCTGGTTTACCAGCGATGCTATCCCCTGTTCTTCCCCTGATAAGCGGGTGAGATCAATTCTTGCATCGGTCAGACCAGACCTCTGAAATTCAAGAATCTTTGAGATTTCATCATAAAGACGCCCGGATGCCTGGTCGTCTCCATCAGAATCCATATTTTTCGGCCCCATTGCAACCACTTCGGTTTCGACAGCACGACCCATGAAGGGTTTCGTGAATGTGTGAGGGTTATGTTATCGCAGATATATAAATGGCATGCTACATGACCGGTATGAGGGAATTGATCCTGTTTCTACAGGCTATGAGATGGTATTGGAATAAGTTCTGCGTATTGAAGAGCCCCATTTCATGTAATTGAAACATGGTCCCAATTCATCTCCAATTGGGATAGCCGTTTCTTCTTCTCTTCCCCATTGAGAGAAGACCAAAATGAGTAATACAGAACAGGAACAATGCTGTCTGATGGACTATCCCGGAAAGGAGTTATTGGTAAGGAGGGAAAAACCTGGTTTTTGAGTGCTCACAGTGCGGGGAGTGTTGTAGCCATCTGGGACTGGTCTTTGAAATTATCGAGGATTACGGTGATTACTCTTTTCTGATACGGAATATATATACCGGAAAAAAGCAGGTTGTCTCTGTACCTCCCCAATTACAATCACTTTATGAAGACAGGGAGATTTTTTCTGAAAGAGAGGAGGCTTGTCCTTTTTTTCGGAAAGGAACTGAGGATGGTTTGTTTTACTGTACGGTTCACCTCACCAGGCCTGAAATATGCAGGGAGTATGGATGCTGGAGACTGCTTATCCTTGATGCTGAAGGAAACCGGGCGGGGAGAATTATGCAGGCACGACATCTTGATTCCGAGAATCCACGCCTTACCGTGATCTGGCACAAATACATTCAGACAATCCAGGTACAGGATGACCAGGAATGGGATGCCAGGGTGTCTGATATTTTAAGAAAAACAGGATTTATTGTAAAAGTATAACATTGGGACAGGATACAAGTCTTGATTGTACAATACGAGATAGGTATCCGGATGCTCCGGGTCCACTCCTGAAACATCACAGGCTGTGTAAGGAACGAGATACCGTTCATCAGGTCTTCTGACCAAGATATTCCTTCATAATCCTGGCATCCCGGTTACTTGGATCGAGGGAGAGAACCGAATCAAATATCTGCAAAGCTTCCTGAGTCCTACCAAGATTCTTCAGGGTATACCCCTTTTGGACAAGAACCTTCAGATCAGCTCCATTAAGTGCAAGTGCCAGGTCATATGCCTGCAGAGCATCGGCATATTTTCCAAACCGATACAGAGCCTCCGCTTTTTTAACCCGATATCCCACATTATCCGGGGAGAGGGAGATGAGATGATCAAAGATGGTCATCGCTTCATAATCGCTTCGGCTTTTCATCAGGGCATCTCCCTTCTGGAGAAGGAGATCCGGATTTCCCGGGTCGAGTTCAAGGAGAGCATCGCAGATAAGGATGATTCCCTGATATTTCCCGGAATCATGGAATACATCCAGTTTTTTCTGCAATACTTCGTGATTATCAGGTCTGATGATTAATGCCTCATCATACATCATGATCGCCTTGTCATGGTCTTTCATCGCAGCATATGCATCCCCCATCTCAGTCCATGATGCAAAATCTGATCGGTTCAATGCTGTCGCCATGGAGTACGCTGAAACGGCAATCAAAAAATCACCCCGTTGAGATTCAATCCTGCCGACACCTCTCCAAGCATCAGCAGATTTCGGATTGATTGTCAGTGCACGTTCATATGAATCCATTCCCGACTGCAGTTCGCCCAATTGCAGGAGAACGTCGCCTCTTCCGGTCCATAGTCCATCATCATCCGGGTTTAATTCCACGGTCCGGTTATATGCAGACAATGCAGAATAATAGTCACCAACCAGCGAGTGTACATCCCCCATCCATTTCCATATCGAAGCATTTGCCGGCTCAAAATCCGTTAATTGCCTGATTACCCCAAGCAGAGAGAGATAATCCCTGCTCTTCTCCAGAACATCCGCTCTCTTGCGAATCAGGTCCGGGTTTTGTTGATTTATAAGAAAAGCCTGTGCATACGCCTGTGCAGCTTCAGTAAATCTCCCCAGTCCGGAAAGGGCATCCCCTTCTCGTTCATAGCACTCCGCAGATCCTGGCATCTTCTCCATTGCCTTCTGAAACGAAAACAATGCATCATCATATCGCCCCAGGTTCAATTGGACATTCCCTGCATCTTTCCATGCCTCACCATCATCAGGCATGAATTGAACCGATTTTTCATGCATTGTCAGGGCCTGTTCAATTTTTCCGGATTTTTGGTAGGCAGAACCCAATTTCCGATACAAAGACCCATTATCCGGAATCATTCGGAGAGCCTGCATGTATGCAGCAATCGCATTTTCATACCGGTGATTATGAAAAAGGATATCCCCTTTTTTCATGAGCACTTCCGGGTTCATGGGATCCTCTTCCAGTTCCAGATTCAGAATTCTCAGTGCATCATCATATCTGCCCATCTCTTCAAGTCTTGAGACTGAATCCTCCCAGGTATCTGAAAAATCCTCCTGACCCGTGGTAGGAGGAAAGAGAAGTATAGCACAGATAATGAGGGTAGCATAGTTCCAAGGACGAAACCCAAAAAGCCTTTTCATGTAAATCCCGGAGATCTGATATTCATTCCCTTCATATATGCGGGAGATAAATCAGGATATAATACCCTCTAGTCTCATGGTAGTTACATAAGGATTTCCCGTTTGATGGATGAATTGTAAGAGACAGGTATGCGTTCATCGTTTTCCTCGAGATGAATCCATAGGAATAACTTCCTTCCTGGAATCTGGCATTTGAATGTACATTTTCAGTATCTTCTAAAAAACTGGGGATATTCATAAATGATTCAAATCACAACATGTAAGAATCCATGTTTTTTTCACAATCATCAACTCTTCCAGTTATCCTGATCCTGATCTCAATCATAATAACCTCTGCAGC
>CAZXRT010000245.1:0-4173 GCA_964642535.1 uncultured Methanospirillum sp. | reverse complement strand
AATCTCCTACTTGTTTAGCCATAACAATATTTTGCATACTTGTAAATAATACTGCTATTAGCATTAAAATTGCTACTATTTTATTTTTATTCTTTTTTATCATTATATTTTTCCTCCTTTAAAAATCACATAAAAAAGTAGGTATAAAGCATTTCGCCTTATCCTACTAATCTCTAATTTCTTTCAATATATAAAACATTGTGTATTTACATATTGACCATTTTTATAATAATCTTGTGCATATATTTTTATTGTTCCAAATCTATTATTTAATTTACTTGTTAATCTATATTCTGTATAAGTAAATTGATTCGTTAATTTTGTTATACTACTGTCAACCATTATTTCATAACCATAGGTGTTCATACTTTCAGAAGAATTACTATTTATTGCACCTTTCATTGTTTCTATCATATTATTGTTTTTAGTATATCTTTCTTCACTTTGTACTACTTGTTGTTTCTCTATTACTGGAGTGATAGTTTCTTGTACTACTGGCTCTGCTTGTTGTTCTTGTTTCTGTTCTACAATAGTTGGAGTTTGTTTCTCTTGCTTTTTATCAGTTACCTGTTCTTCTTTTTTAGTAACAGCCACCTTATTATTACTTACTGTTTGTGTTTCTTTTTCAATGTTTTCTTTAATAATAAGATTTTCTTTTATTTCATTTTCAACTATTTGATTTTCATCATTGTCTAGTTGCTGTTCACTTACATTACTGCTAATATTTTGCTGATTACCTTTTATTTCTTCTCTAAAAAACACCACATCTATTACCCTTAAAGCCACACCAATAATACAAGCTATTGCTAATACTTTTAAAAAGGTTACTAAAAACTTAAACATATAAATCACTCTCCCTATAATTATTATACAATGGCTTATATATAAAAGTCTAACCGATTTATATGCTTATTGAAATATTTTTTATTTTATTGATTATTTACCATATTTTCTTCTGATTCAACTGCTTGAACACAAAGTCGTTTTGTAGGCTCATTTTTTACACAAGTTATTAAAGTTATTCTATTATCTTTAGTTTCTTGTAGATAACTAAAATCTGTTTCTTCAATTTTTATTATGGTTTTTACAATATATCTTCTTACTCCACAATTCGTTTGATAATATATTTCACTACCTATTTTAATTTTATTAAGATTTCTAAAAAAGTCGCCACTTGTACCACCATTGTGTCCTGCAAGTCCTACATTACCAGAGTATAAACTTGTAGAAGTAAAATGTCCTATTGCTGAAAATAATGTTTGGAGTTCTGTACTTTCTTTAATAGGTGCATTTTCTAATAATATGTCTGGAATTGTAAGTGTTCCTATACTATCTTCATATGCAATAATCTTTTGTTCTAATGGCTCTATACCTTCAATTTCTGTGTTATCTCCAACTATTATTGTTTCTTCAGCCTTTTTATTTGCACTAAATATTTTATATTTCTGTACTAAAAAAATTGATATAATTACAGTTACTATTACAAGTGGCAGTATAATTAAACATATTTTTAATTCTTTATTCATAATCTACCACCGCCTATATCACAATATCTATTGTATACGGAGTAATGTTATTTGATTTATTTATTAGTTTTTCTATTGTTCTATCGTTTCTAATAAATTTAATCATTTTACCATTATACTTATCTACAAATTTTTCATCTAAAATTATTTTGTACCTATTGCTTATGCTCTTGTAATTATATTTATTTAATTTAATTAAAGGTCTAGTTATTCTTTGCTTTCCAATTTCTTTCCATTCTTTATTTTGGAAATTATATATAGTAACATTTTTCTTTCTAGCAAATAATAAAACTACTACAATCAATGTTGTACCTCCAACTGCAAAAAGTGTAGGGTATATATTTTTATCTTCTTTTACACATTTATATGTAAGTTCGTAAATATAATCATTTTTAATTACTTTTTCTGCTGTACCTTTATAACTTGCTGTTACAATATATGTTAGGGGATTATCAACTTTTTTCTTTGTAGCATAATAACAAGTTGCTTTATATTCGCTAGGAATACTGTTATCTTGTAGTTGTCTGGTAGATGTTACTTCCCATTTTATAGTTATTAAATCTAAAACCATTCCATCTTTCATTACTTGTTTAGGAATATTATCTAAATCATTTGTTGCTAGTCCTATATATTCTTTTGTATCTTCTACTAAATATTCTTTATATCCATTATATTGATTTTTAATTTCAATAGAGTTTATATCTATTTGATATTTACCTACAAAATCATTTTCATTATACTCAATTTCTTGAGGTAATTGCTGCATTATTTTATCTGTTCTATTACTATCTGATTTTATAGTCTTTGTAGTGTTTATATTTATTGTTTCTATTATATCCCCTCCAGTTTTTATATTATCTTGAAGCTGATATGTTTTTTTCTCTATCTTAAATTCATTTTCTAAACTTAATAAAAAGTTTTCCTCCTTGTCTGTTGGAACAGTATATGTTCTTTTTATATAGTCTATATTATCTATTTTTGATATTTTCTCATTTGTTAATGTTGTTGCAAAGCAATTTGCTGTTGTTAAAGAAATTGTTGCAAACAATACTATTACTATTTTTTTCATTATTTTCTTAATCATAAAATTCCTCCTTTTATTAGATTAAATAAATAAGTAGCCCCCACCGAACAGAGAGCTACTATTAAAATATAAAATATTATTTTTATTATATTCCCTATAAAATCACTAAAAAATGATAATATAGTTTTTAATGTTTTTGACTTTTCAACTATTACACTTTCATCATAATTTTCTTTAATTTTACTTTCCTTTTGAAACTTTTTATATAACTTTTTATTCAAGTTTATTCCTCTTGAAGATATTAAATATATTCTTCTTTTCTATTGTCATCATCTTATTGTTTTGCTCTGCAATATTATCTTTAAATATTGCTTGATAGATTTCTGTATTTTTATTTGTTTCAAAAGGACTAGGCGAATATTCGCTAAAAAATAATCTCTTTTTTACATCAGAAAGGTTAGTTGTTAAAGCTTTTTTATCTTCTTCTGGACAATGTGTAATAATATAGAATATATCTTTAAAGTCTTTTAATTTTAATGCAGTCAAAAAGGTATTTCTAATTTCCCATAATTTACTACCACCTACTATGATCTTCTTATCATTTTTCATAAAGAAATTAAAATTACTATCTTTTAGCATACCATAATCATAAACATATACATCATAACCATAAGTCATTGCATTTATATTTTCACTTTTGTCATATATGTCTATCCCAAAATATTGGAACATTCCATTTGTTAATTTTGATTTTGTATTTTCTCTTAATTCTGTAATATCCGACTTATCATTTGCACATAAATAACAAGCCTTTAATCCTCGTTCGTTGAAAAAATTGCATAATAAAAGAGCTTGTGTAGTAGCTCCTATATGTTCTTGTGTACTTGCAACAGCAACTGTTAATAGTTGTTTAAGTCTTAAATACTCTTTTTTAATTATAACTTTATTTTTGCCTTTTATATTTGTTTCTTCAACTCTAAATCTTATTGCATCTTTGTATTCATTTCCCTCTTGAGATAAACATTTTTCAAATTCCTCATCTTGTTTTGAATAACTATCTCCAATAATAAAGTTATATATTCCCTCTTTGAATAATCGTGCTAATACACTATCTCCCTCTTTATAACCTGTCGCCATAATAATTATTCTAATATTGTGCATTGACTTTATTGCAACGACTGACTTTATTATTGTTTCTTCTTTTTCTTTTATGTCTGTTATATCTAATATTAGATATTTAAAGTTACTCAAATTTTGCAATTCTCTTATTGCTAAATCTTGCAAATCTTTTACTCCATTATATACTTCTATTTCATCATAATCGTGCTTTGCACATAGTTCTCTAATTAGTTTTTCATTTGTATTTGTTATTGCTAAAATCAATTTAATCCCTCCCTTCAAGGCATAAAAATACACCTACTAATTTTAATTAGTAAGTGCATATATAAATTCGGTTTATATTACATCATTTATAGTCATATTTGGTGTTCCAATATATACATCTCTGTTTCCATCTAAAGTATGACATTTTATTATTGTATAAGTATCATATTTATATATCATACTTCCACCATCTTTGTATGTATCTCCTGTAATCTTTCCATCTCTTAAATCATTATTTGC
>CAZXRT010000244.1:0-4179 GCA_964642535.1 uncultured Methanospirillum sp. | reverse complement strand
ATCATCTTTGCCGAGGTGAGGATCAGGGAGTCATGCCCCCTGATGGCTCTCAGGATACACTTGTCGATCACGCCGTATGTGAACTCCAGCCTGACCTTTTCATGTTCTGCCCTGAGTTTTGCCCTGCTGCCCATCGCTCCGGCGACCACGTGAGGGCGTGCCGCTATCCAGTCTGCAACCCTGAAACCGGCAGCAGCATCGACATCACATACCGAGATGGTACCCGTCCTGTGCTCCCCGCAGCAGGTTCTGGTGATGAGATTCTGAATGGTATCAAGCATGTCAAGAACACTGCGGGGTTTTCGTTCAGGCTGAGGATATCCGTGTTTTTCCAGTTCCTGGGATAATTCAAGGAGGGTGGGAACGGTCAGGTGGGCGAGCCGGACCAGGTCAGGGTTGCCGAACGTGACCTCCGGCGTTCCTTCCTGCAGGATCGTTCCGTCCATCATCAGAATCGCCCTATCTGCCCAGGGATACACGAGTTCAACATCATGGGTCGAGATGATGACAGTCCTGCCATCCTGGTTCAGCTCGTCAAGCAGTTCCATGAGATCTTCTGATCCTGAAGGGTCCAGTCCGCTTGTCGGTTCGTCAAAGACCAGGACATCAGGCTCCATTGCCAGGACTCCGGCGATTGCGACCCGCTTCTTCTCTCCACCCGACAGGTTATGGGGAGCCCGTCGTTCAAACCCTTCCATCCCTACCTGCCGGAGTGCCTTTACGACCGCTTTCCTGACTGATACCTCATCATATCCCAGATTTGCAGGCCCAAATGCGACATCCTGGTACACCGTCGGGGCGATGATCTGGCTGTCAGAATTCTGAAGCACGAATCCGATTTTTCTGCGGAGCTGTCGCAGGGAAGACCGATCATACCGGACCGGCTGGTTATCAAAGAGCAGGATGCCGGATTCAGGCTGGATCATGCCGTTGAACATCCGGAGAAGGGTTGATTTCCCTGCTCCGTTCGGGCCGACAAGGGCGATCTTCTCCCCCCGCCTGATATGGAAACTGATCCCCCGGACTGCTTCATGATCGCCCGGATACCGGTATCTGATATCACGGGCTTCGAGGATGATATTCATCCTGTCCCTGCCTGTGATGCAACTGCAACCATCATCGTGCCTAGTCCTATCAGGTATAGAAGTACCGGGATAAGTGACTGAGCCCGGACCGGTTCAGCCTGATCCAGGGACGGGATGATCCCGTCATAACAGCGGCAGTCCATCGCATGGATGAGGGCCTCTCCTGCGTTCCAGCTGGAGATGAAGAGCATGCCGGAGAGCATCGAGAAGGAACGGACTGCTTCGCCTGGTCTGCTGTATCCGAGCCGCATGATCTGGGCATGGTAGATCTCTATCGCCTGGTTGTAGACGATGAAGATGTATCGGTATGAGATCATCATCAGGTCAACCAGTTCGGACGGGATCCCCATCCGTCTCATCCCGTTGAAGAGGTCGGTCATCGGGGTGGTGAGGGTGATGAAAAAGAGAGATATTGAGCAACCGAAAACCCGGGAGAGGATCAGAATACTCTGATGCACTGCCCCGGTGGTGATCGAGAGGGCAAAGCCGGGAAGGAGAGAGACCTGCCAGACCGGCTCTCCTCCCCCGAGGGTGAACAGAAGGACAAAAATACTCATGGCGGTAAACACCACCGGGCCGGCAAGAACTTTCGCATACGTGACCGGATGAATCCGGCCCGGTCCGAGCAGGACGATGCTCAGGAGGATGCCGGAAAGAAGAGGGATGAAGGGAGAAGAGGAGACAAGTGAGATGATGAGAGAACCCAGGGCCAGCAGGAGTTTGGTTCCCGGATGAATATGCCGGAATGCACTCTGTTGGGCGATACTGTCCAGGTTCGTCTCGATCATAGCCTTTCAGATATTCTTTCCACGGTTCTTCTGACCCATCCAGTATCCAAAGACAAGTCCCAGGATGAGTCCCCCGAATGACGCCTGAAGGGCAAAGAGGGTGGATTCTATCTCTCCGCTTGGCGGTTCGTACTGGGGAATCAGAGGTTCGTAAGAATCGGTTGAAAGACCCGTTATCTCTGCTATCTTTTCAGAACCAACATTGTCAGAACCGCTGAACTCATAATCTCCCCCCTGGCTGACTGCCAGGAATACTGCAATCAATCCCAGGATCGCGAGTACCGTTGCGATCTCTAATTTCTTATTCTGAATCATGCATTGGCTCCTTCAGGAGTAGGTCCATTCAGGTCAGCCTGTGCTTTTTGTATCTGCTCAGGTGAGAAGACCTGCAGTTTGAGGAGGATATCCGGTTTCATCTGGATGATATACTTGAAAAAGAGCGTCAGTACAAATCCTTCAACGATAGCAAGCGGAACCTGGGTGATGGCAAAGATGCCGAAGAATGCTGAGAAGGATGCCACAACTCCCCCGACTGCTGCCGGATAGGCAAGTGCCAGTTCCAGGGATGTGACGATATAGGTGACGAGGTCAGCGACAACACAGACCAGGAAGACTGTGACATACATGTTGAGCGAGGTCGGTTTCAGGAGCCGGTACACGGCGTATCCTGCAAGCGGGCCTGCAACAGCCATGGAGATGATGTTTGCCCCGAGAACGGAGAGGCCTCCGTGGGCAAGGACGAGTGACTGGAAGAGGAGGACAATCGCCCCGATGATCGAGGTGATGAACACCCCGAAACAGATCGTGGTAAGGCCCGTCCCGGTCGGATGGGAACAGCTCCCGGTCACCGAGGGTAGTTTCAGGGCAGAGAGGATGAAGATAAAAGCTCCACAGACTCCGAGCAGGGGGAGATATTCACGATTCTGACGGGCCATTGTCCGCAGCTGCATGATTCCCATGACAAGGAACGGTATAGCGATGACCCACCATACCAGGCACCATTGCCATGGCAGAAAACCTTCCATGATATGCATATGATCTATCCTATGATTTTTGTTTTAATGTAATTAAAGTTGCCCAATTGTCAGGGATGACGAACCTGTTCGTATCATACCTGTCATAAGGGTATATGATACACAAGAATCACCAGAGATCGGGTGATATACCCGGTAGATAGAATAACTGCGCATCCCATTCTTCTCCATGGTCAGGATCTCGTCAGGAACCCTCAGGATTCTGGATGCCGACATCACCACTCTTTCCGTTGATGTAGTCGTGAATGCAGCCAATTCCACTCTCCTTGGGGGAGGCGGGGTTGACGGGGCTATACACCAGGCAGCCGGGCCGGAACTCTGCTCGTTTTGCAAAAACCTGGGAGGATGCACTACCGGGAAAGCGAAGATAACGCCCGGATTCAACCTGCCGGCACGATATATCATCCACACGGTAGGCCCCGTCTGGGGAGAAGGGAGCGAAGAAAAACTGCTGACTGCCTGTTACCGGAATTCTCTTCTCCTTGCTACAGAGAACGGCTGCCGGAGTATTGCCTTTCCTGCCATCAGCACCGGGGCATACGGGTATCCGAAGGACCGGGCAGCCGGTGTTGCAGTATCAGCGATCTCCATGTTTCTGCAGGAGACCGACGCTGAAATCGAGGTCATTCTTGTCTGCAGAGGTGATTCATGCAGGATTCTTGAAAAAGCCGTCCAGCAGTTTTCAGGAACGATCTGATCTATAACTCAATCAGAAACCGGACACCCCGCCTCTCCCGATATCAGATTCTGAAAAAAACCTGGCCCTGTGATGCATGAAGAGAGACAGATGATGACGGGATTCAGGTATGGTGTGCCTGGCGAAAAGAACAGAAACCGGTAATATCACCGGAGATATCATATGAATACCGGATATAGGGATTGATCCTGGAGAGTATCAGGAGATACTCTCCAGTACCGGGAACTATCGATCAACAGCTGGTGA
Source organism: uncultured Methanospirillum sp. (assembly GCA_964642535.1). Lineage (GTDB taxonomy): Archaea > Halobacteriota > Methanomicrobia > Methanomicrobiales > Methanospirillaceae > Methanospirillum. The sequence goes on along the minus strand of CAZXRT010000244.1, from coordinate 329 downwards.
CTGGTAAACGATGCAGGTATGTCAGGTCAATCCGGTATCAAAGACCATCATACCTTAAAAAAAGATATGATTGTCAGTCTTTACTTCTGGAACTCTTTGATGGGGCTTGGCCCGAGTTCGCGGATCTTGGCGCTGACGTCTTCCATGACTTTCCCCCACTTTGCACCTTCAGATGCAGAGACGAAGGTCATCCGGAATCGCTTGTCGTCAAGACCGATGTTCTTCATCAGGGACTTGATCATGAACATCCTCTTTGCTGCCTTGAAGTTGCCTTCAAGGTAGTGACAGTCACCGAAGTGGCATCCGGAGACGAGAACTCCGTCTGCACC
>CAZXRT010000243.1:0-4201 GCA_964642535.1 uncultured Methanospirillum sp. | reverse complement strand
AGGGATACCTGCAGACTGAGATCAGTTATCCGAAGAGTATCAGGTTTACCGTCATAGTTCCTGATATCCCGGGAACCCTCCACCGGATCCTTACCATTCTGGACCAGTATAAAGCCGAGATCAATTCTCTCTCGTATGATAACCGGGGAAGAAACCCGGACCGGCTGATGGCTTCAGTCCGAGTCAGGGATCCCTGTCAGACCGAACTGCTTCTCGAAGAGATCAGAGCACAATATTCTGTCGAGATCGAAGGATATGACTGTGGAGAGGACACAACTGACGAAGGTCTTTTTTACCTTCGGTATGCAGACCGGGTCAGGGAGATACTGGGGCCCGCTGCTGATCCCTACCTTCTGGATCTTCTGAACCAGTTCAGCCATATTGCCCAGCAGCTCGCCGAATTTGGGGAAGAATATGAGGAATCACTCGAGCAGATACTCCAGAATGGCAGAAGGCTTTCAGAGACCTGCGGGGAGGGATTTTATGCTGATGTACAGAAGATTGAAAACGGAGATGATCTCACCCTCTTCTGTTTCCAGCTTCCCGGAGGCGGGAGTATTTTCATCATTGACACTCCCTCGGAACGGATTATGGTTGATACCGGATACGGAATCTACCATGATGATGTCCTGAAAATGCTTCACTATTATGGTCTTGATGATCGGAACTTTTCCCGGATCATCCTGACCCACGGTGATACCGACCATTGCGGGGCAGCGGGTTTTTTTGATGCTCCCATCTGGACCCATGAAAAGACCTGGAAGATCATCGAGACCAACAACCGGGCATATGGAGCCTGTTCTGAAGATTACGTATATGAACAGGTGTATACCGTTATGATCAACCTCTTTGCGCGAATGCATCCTCCGGAATCGGTCCACACCTTCCCCCCGCCGACCGGTGAGATGCTGGGAGGATTTCCGGTTCTGCAGAGGTTCGATGAGGGAGGGCTGAAAGGAGAGATCATCGAAGGACACGGTGGCCATCAGGCCGGAATGGTGTACCTGCTCTTCAGGAAAGAAGGCCTGCTCTTCACCTCAGATACTATCCTGAATCTGAAACACCTGACCTTGGATCGGAGTGAATATAACGGATTTGCCGTGTATCTGGTCAGAAGCGTGAACGTGGATCCTGAACTGGTCAAATCAGAACGCAAAGATCTGATGGCTCTTGCCCTCACACTGGATGAAGAACAGAAAAAGAAGGGCAAACGACTCACCATCTGCTGTGGACACGGGCCGGTTTCAGTATTTGAGAGCGGTGATCTTGTCCCAATCGGAACAATTGAGCATTACCGTCACCAGGAATCATAACCCTCCTTTCCTGCTCACCACACCTGGCGGTTTCGGTATCCTGATGTATCATCGGGAGTAACCTGATACGAAGATATGAATCAGCATCGTGTGCAGGAGATGATGCGCCTGATGGCATCCCGCATTGACGCTATCGCCTGTCACATATCAGACGAGGAAGTCTCCCGGTTTATCTCCGAACTCATGGGAGCCAGGCGGATTTACGTAATGGGTGCAGGGAGATCCGGACTTGTTGCAAAAGCATTTGCGATGAGGCTGATGCACCTTGGAATGATGAGTTATGTCGTGGGAGAGACCATCACCCCTGCTCTGCAGAAAGCAGATGTGATGGTGGTCCTTTCAGGGTCAGGAAAGACCAGAACCATCGCTGAAATCGTGCAGACTGCGAGGGAAATCGGTGGCAGAATCTGCCTCATCACTTCAAATCCTGATTCGGTGATCGGTAAGATCGCTGACTCGGTGGTCGTGATTGAGAATTATCGCGAAAAAGTCCCGGATGAGACGGTTGATTATGAAATCCGACAGATGCTTGGAGAACACCGATCCTTTGCCCCGCTCGGAACCCTCTTCGAAACCGCAGCCATGACGTTTTGTGATGCAGTTATCTCCCGGCTGATGGAGATTACCAGTACGGATGAATCTGAACTTAAAGACCGGCACGCCAATATTGAGTAATCCCATGTCGCACCGATTTGCCCAGCGGGCTCTTGACATTGAGATGTCAGGCATCCGCAAATTTTTCCAGGCAGCCAGACCCGGGTCTATCAGTCTTGCGCTTGGTCAGCCTGACTTTGATACACCGGATCACATCAAGCAGGCAGCGATCACTGCAATCCAGGAAGGAAAAACCGGGTACACATTCAACGCAGGCCTTCCCGAACTCCGGGAGGCAATATCTGAAAAATTCAGAGACGAAAACGCGATCACCTATCACCCGGACCAGATCATTGTGACTGCCGGGGCTGGAGAGGCCCTGTTTATTGCAATCCAGAGCCTGGTCAACCCGGGAGATCGTGTCCTTATCACGGATCCGGGTTTTGTCTCATACGAAGCCTGTACCCGTCTTGCGGGTGGGGTGATGGACCCTGTCCCCCTCAAAAAAGATCTGCATATTGACCTGGATGCTGCCCAGGAAAAGATGAAAGGTGCACGTCTTATGATCCTCAACTCTCCCTGTAATCCTACCGGAACCGTTGAGTCTGAGGAGACTATCAAGGCACTCGTTGAATCAGCCAATGATGCAGGAGTGACAGTGCTTTCTGACGAGGTATATGAGCACCTGATGTATGATGCAACCCATGCAAGTGCTGCCCGGTTTGGAGAAGATGTTCTGACAGTCAATGCAACCAGTAAGACATACTCAATGACTGGCTGGAGAATCGGGTACATTGCCGGCGCACCGGATTACATTGAACAGTGCCTGAAGGTGCATCAGTACTGCCAGACATGTGCAGCATCCATCTCCCAGTATGCGGCAGTTGCTGCATATACCGGAGACCAGTCCTGCGTATCCCGTATGAGGGATGAATACCGGATCAGACGGGATATTCTCTGCACCGGCCTTCATGATCTCGGATTTGATTTCCCTGTTCCACAGGGTGCATTCTATGCCTTCGTTCCTCTCGGAAAGGAGAAAACAGCAAGAGTGCTCGATGCCGGAGTTATCGTCGTTCCGGGTGATGCTTTCGGAAAGAAAGCAGCAGAATATGCACGATTCAGTTATGCAACCTCACGGGAAAATATTCAGACATCTCTTGAACGGATTGAAGCAGTGGTAAGGTGATCACATGGTATATGAATTAGTGAAAAAATTATCGGACGCTCATGGAGTCTCCGGTTTTGAAGATAATATTAAAGAAATCATCAGGAAGGAACTGGCAGGTTACGCAGATGAGTTCAGGGAAGATGATCTGGGAAACCTGATTGCAGTCAAAAAAGGTTCAGACTTTTCCGTCATGATCGCATCCCATATGGATGAGATCGGACTGATGGTCCAGTATATCGATGAGAAGGGATTCATCAAATTCGTGGGTATTGGTGGATGGTATAATCCGGCTCTGCACACCCGCGGGGTTATCCTGCATGGGACCAAGGGCCCGGTCAGGGGAGTAATCGGGGCCAAGCCACCACATATCATGAGCCCGGAAGACCGGAAAAAAGAGATCAGAATGGAAGATCTCTTCATTGATATCGGTGTCTCATCTGCCGAGGAAGCAGCAAGCCTTGGCATTGAGATTGGAACGCCGGTTACCATTGAACAGGAACTTATCAGGCTTTCCGGTGACCGCGTTTCAGGAAAGGCACTTGATAACAGGGTAGGTGTTGCAGTCCTGATTGAGACGTTCAAGCGGATGAAAACACCCATGACCATCTTCGCGGTATTCACCGTTCAGGAAGAGGTCGGACTGAAGGGGGCTAAAGTGAGTGCCTTTGCCCTGAATCCTGATATTGCGATCGCAACCGATGTGACCATTCCCGGTGATCATCCCGGTGTCACCCGCAGGGATGCATCTGTGGAGATGGGAAAAGGTCCGGTTCTCGTTCTGGCAAGTGCAGGAGGACGCGGCCTGCTTGCCGACCGGCGCCTTACCCAGTGGCTGAGAAATGCAGGGGACAAGGCGAAGATACCCTATCAACTCGAGGTCGGCGAAGGAGGAAATACCGATGCTACGATCATTCATCTCGTCAGGGATGGGATACCCAGCATTCCTCTCTCAGTGCCCGCAAGATACATCCATTCTCCGGTTGAAGTCGTTGATCTTGCCGATGTTAACCAGACAATCAACCTGCTCGTCGAAGCCCTGAAAAAGAAACCCAAACTCTGAAGATGATACAGAGAGGTCCGGCAGGACCGGACCGGTTTCGCAATTCTTTTCTTATCAGATGCT
>CAZXRT010000242.1:0-4218 GCA_964642535.1 uncultured Methanospirillum sp. | reverse complement strand
TACCGGGAGGGAAGATATCAGGATGCAATCAGTTTCTTTTCAAAGGCTACCAAAAATGACCCTCTGAATCATAAGGCATGGAATGCTCTGGGCGTATCCTATTCTAAAGGCGGTGACTACTCAGAAGCGAATACCTGTTTTCACACTGCTCTTCGACTCGAACCGGAGAGTGATGCATACCTGGAAAACCTGAAAAAAAACCGGGTTCATATGCGGATCCATTCACAAAAACGATAGAGCTCACAGAAGTTACAGGAAGAACCTGAAATTGTGCACGAACCTTTGAATCACCGGTTTGGATCTCTTTTTCGAATGATAAACCAGATCCCGCAGTGAGTTTGCCTCGGTCCTGCTGATACGGCACGAATTGTTATCGGGATAATGCTGCCATTCCGATGAATATATTCAAGAGCATATTCATCGGAGAATCCCCGTGTCATCACCTGGGAGCGGAGAGAATCAGGATTAAATGAGTCCCACTTTCCCGGAATCAACTGATGAAAAGTCACATCGCGAATCTCATCGATTGAATACCCCGTCATGGAGAGAAACGCAGGATTCACATCAATGATCTGCCCGTCTTCCCTGATGAAAATCAGTCCCATATCAGCATAATCAAACAATCCCCGGTATCTGGATATCTCCTGTTCATATGACTCCCGAATTCGTTTGTGAGAGACGAGCAGATTTATCGTCTGCGTAAATGCCAGAAACTGAAGCGGACCTTCACTTCCTTTTTCAAGAAAAAAATCTGCTCCGTTTTCCAGTGCCTGTATTGCCGTCATCTCATCACCGTTGCCGGTCTGAAGAATGAAAGGAATATCTGGATTTTTTTTCCTGACTGCCTGCAAGAACTCTATTCCATTCATACCAGGCATGTAATAATCCGATATAACGATATCATACCGGTTCGTATCCAGACAAACAAGCGCCTGGCGTGCTGATTCGGCAGTATCTACCTGGAATCCGGGGTTAACTTCCAGAATGCATTTAACTGCTTCCAGAAGACCGGGGAGATCATCCACGATGAGAATTCTGATCATGAAACTTTCACAGAACAAGAGAGGTTTCTGCTTTCAGGCATTCATCAGTCCGCATAACTGCTCTCGTGCATGCACATACTCAGGATCAATCTCAAGTGTCCGGGTATACCATCTTCGTGCTTCGTCGCGGTTTCCCATCTCCTCATAGGTATGACCGAGATTATAGGTTGCATCCGGGTACTCAGGATTGATTTCAAGTATTTCAAGGTAGCACGCTACCGCTTCTTCAAACCGGTGAAGGGATGCAAGGGCATTGCCTTTGTTCAGCAGGGCCAGGATGTGATCCGGCCTGATACAGAGCGCGTCATCATATAATGTAACTGCTTCTTCCGATCGTCCCAGCGACTGTAGAGTGTTCGCGAGATTATATGTTGCTTCAAGTGATTCAGGTTCACGGAGGAGTGCCTGCCGGTATGCTTCTTCTGCTTCCGGGAACCGACCAAGGTTCTGCATCGCCAGGCCTTTATTATTCCAGTATATCGGGGGATTGGGATCGGTAGCAAGGACTCTTTCATACAGGTTCAGCGACTCCTCGTGCTTTCCCATCATACCGAGACAAACACCTTTCAGATTCAGGAGAACCGGTTCATCAGGTTTATCCCTGATGAGTTTTTCAAGCGCATCAAGCGCTTTTTCAGGATTCCCTTTTTGAATCTCGCGGATGACAGTCATTGCACGAATCGTATTCGTCCGCTTTCCCATACTAGTTCCGTCTGAGCCACCATAACCGGTATACCGAGTACACCGCGATATTTGCACAAATCACAAGAGCCAGAATGCTGAGCATGGTCAGAATCGGACCTTTGATGGTAGCTGCAATCCTTGTCGCCATACCGGTGAAAGGATTGGAAATTATCCCGGCCTGATCGCCCGATCCTTCCGGAGATACGGCCGGAGTTTCGGTAATCACAGGGAGTGATTCCGCAGGGGTCTGCCCGTCCTGAATGGATGAGGGTGGAATACCCGGCATGCCGGGGGGAATCTGTCCTGATGGATCAGTCATCTCCTGGGGAGTGATGACCGGGATCATCTCCCCGGGGAGTAAGGGCTGCACTGGTGCAGGAGAAGTTGAGAAATTATCCGAACTTACCGGGGTGACTACAGGCTGAGAAGACAAGACAGAATTATCTCCCGTTTCTGTGGATCCAGGCAGGTATAGCCCGAAGATTCCTGCTTCGAAGATATCAGCCGTGATGATATTGGTAAAAACATTTGCATGTGTCGGTACCGGTTCCCAGACGCTGTTCTGCGGAAGGTACTCATAAATGACCGGCCCTGCATTGATTATCTCATAGGCACGCTCCGGCGGCAGTTTGAGAGTGAGCGTTCCGTTGGGATTGAAGTATGTCCCTGAGGGAATAATCTCATATGCGTATCCGGAGAACCGCAGACCCGGGTCCATGGCAGGTGAGGGGAGGTCGGCGATGTTTGTACTTTGAATCTCCATGGCGTTGAGAAACTGACCTTCAGGAGAGAAGAGCATCGTGTCTTTGGTAAAGGATATTTCTGCAAGACCATCATCAGAAGAAAAAACTCTCGGCTGATCAAGTCCGTATCTGATGGTTGGAGGTGAAGTGTCTGATGAATCAGAAGAATCAGAAGAGGAAACCTCTGATGGGCCGCTGGTATACACCGGCAGAGAACCGGATGGTACTGCCTGCTGGACAGGCTGCACCGGACTCTGACCAGGACCTGTTGAAATATCAAACTGGCGGGAACTTCCTGCTTCAAAAATTGCAGATTGTGCTGCCTGTTGTCCGTCAATAAAAAAAACAACGCTCATTTCACCGGGTTTATACTCTTCTTCACTCACGTTGACTTTCAGTCTGGGATCAAAAAGCCCGGGACCTCCATAAAAACCCGGTGTCTCAATCGTGATCGATCCGCGGTCAAGGCCGTGAATCTGAGCCGTGATAACTGTCCCTGCAGGAGCCGGCTGACCATCCATCAGGGCACTTCCATAAAATTCGGCTGGCAGCGGGGGAACCGCCACAGCATGGGCTGCGATGAGAATAAACAGGAAAGGAACAATCCAGGGTAATATTCTACTGCTCCTCATAAATCTGTAGTAACTTTCGTTTCTCTTTCATATAATCATCGGCATGAAAGAGGGGAAGCGAGGATATCTTCCTCCCTGAAATAATCAGAAATTTTCCCCGGTCTCTTCGTAAATAACAGTTTTTACGGGAAATAATCCCGGCCGTTCATCGGTCATAAATGAGGTATAGGGCAGAACATGAACGTAATACTCAAGATATCCCCGAATAAAATCAGATAACCCTTCAATTCTCCGGCCCAGAATGAGGATGATAATGATCTGGATCATCATACAGATTCCCGCGATCATACCATAGACTGAGAGGATGATTCCGACAATCAATGAGTAAATAATCCTGATAAACAGTTCAATCCGGCCTGCTCTCTCTTCAAATACAAATAATTGTTTCATACAAATACCCATTTGCCTTACAAGGGTACTATCCCGAAAAAAGAATATGAAGGTTTCGGGCTTACCGGGACATCGGGATGATGGGGACCGGACCGGCCCCAGTAATGACGATACTGCCCGTTGCAATTCCGGCTTCATAGCGGCCCTTCTGATCATCATCAATCACCACAGGTGTTGCAGTAATATCTGCGTATCCAGGAGCAAGAGCATGAATATGAATATCGAGAAGAGGAATCTGTGAGGAACCCGGATCCATCTCATACGTCACATCGGATCCCTGGATCAGGTATGAGGAACGGTTTATCTGTTTGATATTCTGAAGTCCCACCCACTCAGGAAATTCAAGACTGGTAATCTGTGCGATATGGGGATCGTCAATTGAGATGATCACGCCATATCCTGATAATCCCCGGTTCGCTCCGTCCATCAGCAGGAGCACATGATCATCATCCCCGGTATTGCTCTCGACTACATCCGGTTCAAAGTAGAGGATCGGTTGAACTGCTGCCACAACTCCCTGCATACAGAGCATGAGGAGGACGAGGGAGCAGATGAATCCAGTTGCTATCTTGGTCATCATTACACCATCTTTTGAAGTGCTACAACGTCATCATACCCGATGAACCCGCTGTTGTCAAAATCAAACTGCAGAACGGGCTCATTTTTCATGGCAAACTCAAGGTTTTCAAGAAGTACTTTCGGATCATTGAATTCAAGCCAGCCGTT
>CAZXRT010000241.1:0-4219 GCA_964642535.1 uncultured Methanospirillum sp. | reverse complement strand
ATGAATATGGAATCGCCTATGATATTGTGGAGACGGCACGTCGTGCCGGACTTGATCACCATGCAAAGCAGATAAAAAAAGTCTATGTGGATATTGGTGAACTTTCCATGATAAATCCTGAACAGGTTGAATTCCTGTTCAGCACCATGATTGAAGATGATCCGCTGTTTTCAGGTTCTGAACTGGTATGTAAAAAAAATCCCCCTGTTACATCCTGTACCTGCGGATATACCGGAGGCGAGATTTATGTCTGTCCGCAATGCGGGGCACTGCCTACGATTGAGACGGGTAAGGAGATTGTGGTGACAAATATTGAGATAGAGGCTGATGAGGAATGAAAGTAACACTGATGCATGGGGCCGGCGGAGAAGTAATGGGTGAAGTTATCGATATTGTTTCACGGATAACAAACCAGAATGCCGGAGGGATTGGTCTTGAATCTCTTGATGACGGGGCAGTGATCCCAATTGGCAATTCACAGGTGGTCTTTACCACTGACTCGCACCTTGTCCGCCCGATGTTTTTTCCCGGTGGTGACATCGGCCGGATATCCGTCTGCGGAACGATCAATGACATTGCCATGATGGGAGGAAAACCGATTGCCATATCTTGTGGTCTTGTTCTTGAGGAAGGATTTGAGTTTGATGATCTCAACAGGATTGTCGACTCGATGAATGACGTGCTGAACGAGGCAGGCGTTGCCCTTGTCACCGGCGATACCAAGGTCATGGAGAAGGGTAATCTCGATAAGATCGTGATCAATACAACTGGTATTGGTGTTGCCAGGAACGTGGTAAGAGACTGCGGTCTTCAGACTGGTGATGTGATCATCGTATCAGGGACCATGGGTGATCATGGATTTGCCGTTCTTGCCAGCAGGGAGGGATTTGAATTCGGGGATCAGATCGTTTCCGATGTCGCTCCCCTTGCCGGGATGATTGGTGAGGTGATGGAGAAAGGGACGATCCATGCCATGAAGGATCCGACACGGGGTGGATTTGCAGCATCTATCAACGAGATGGCCAAAAAATCCGGGGTACAGGTGCGAATCAGGGAAGAAGCGGTACCGATCAATCCAGCGGTAAAAAGCGCATCCATGCTTCTTGGAATTGATCCCCTGGAAGTGGCGAATGAAGGCAAGGTCGTCATGGGTGTTCCCGCTGCTGATGCCGAGATCGTCCTCCAAACACTGAGATCCCATCCTTATGGAAAAAATGCTGCTATTATCGGGTATGTTACCGAAGGCAAAGGCGTGATTATGGAGACCACTGCCGGCGGTGAGCGTTTCATCGAGCCCCCTCTGGGAGATCCTGTCCCCCGTGTCTGTTAAATGGAGAAATGAGATGAATCAGTGTCTTATCCTGATTGATATCCAGAATGATTATTTCCCAGGCGGAATGATGGAATTATCCGGTGCAGATGAAGCAGCAGAACATGCAGCTGCAGTTCTACAGGCTGCCCGCAATACCGGAGTTCCGGTCATCCATGTCCGTCATCTCTCCACCTATCCGGGTGCTTCTTTTTTTATTCCCGGGACGAGAGGATCGGAGATACACGAGCGGGTTGTGCCGCTCCCCGGAGAAGAGATCATCATCAAGCACTATCCAAATAGTTTCAGGGATACCTCCCTTTCCGATCTGCTCACATCGATGGGAACGGAACGGATCCTTGTCTGTGGAATGATGACTCATATGTGCGTGGATGCAACCGTTCGTGCTGCTGCGGATCTCGGGTATCAGTGTATCGTTGCAGCTGACGCCTGTGCTTCGCGGAATCTGGTCTTCAATGAGAGAACCGTTCAGGCCCCTGATGTCCATGCTGCATTCCTTGCAGCCTTATCAGGATTATACGCACAGGTGGTTCCTGCATCATCCATGATACAGGAACTTTCAAAATAGAGATTATCGGGTTTTCGGAATCAGGATACTACCTGCTGCGGTTTTTCCTTCAGGTATTCATGAAGAACGGATCCAAGCCGGGCGATGCCGTCTTCTATCCGGTCCGGGGTTGAGTTGGAGAAATTCAGCCGCATGGTTGAATCTCCTCCCCCGTCGGTATAGAACGGTGTTCCCGGAAGGATTGCGACATCTTTCTTTAGTGCTCTTTCAAAGAGTTCAGTTGCTGAGTATCCTTCAGGCAGGGTTGCCCAGATGAACATCCCGCCATCAGGCCGGGTAAAAGAGACATCCGAAGGAAACCTGTCCTGTATCGCTGCCAGCATACAATCGCATTGTTTTGCATATTCCTCCGTTATTCTGGAAATATGGGCTTCGATTGGGTGGTCTTGCAGAAAACGGGCAATGATCTGCTGGCTGAGAATATTTGAATGCAGATCAGTGCCCTGTTTGACGGTGACTGCCTGGGTGACGATCTCCTCTGGTGCACAGATCCATCCCATCCTCATTCCCGGAGAGATGATCTTGGAGAACGAGCCGGTCATTACCGTCAGATCAGGTATCAGGGATCGCATGCAGGGTACCGCATCACCTCTGAATCTCAGTTCCCCATATGCATCATCCTCAACCAGAACCGTCTCATGCTCTTCCATCAGGCGGGAGACTTCCCTGCGGTTTTCATTGTTCCAGGTGATTCCGGATGGGTTCTGTGAATTCGGAACTCCATAAAAGAAACATGGGTTATCATCAGTCAGGACCGAATTGAGCATCATTACATCCGGACCGCTCTCTGTCAGATCCACAGGACAAAATTCTGGTTCATACATTGAGAAGGCCTGTATGGCACCCAGGTATCCCGGCCGTTCAATTGCAACCCTGCTTCCCTTGTTGATGAACACTTTTCCTATCAGGTCAAGGCATTGCTGAGATCCGTTGGTGATGAGGATCTCATCGGGTGACACTTCAATGCCGAGCCTCTTTTTGTATCTGCTTGCGATCCATTCACGGAGGGGCAGATGGCCTTCGGTAGTTGAATACTGAAGTGCCGATTTTCCGTCCTCTGCAATCACTGCCCTGGCTGTTTCTGCCAGTTCTTCAATAGGAAAGAGGGAAGGATTTGGCAGTCCGCCAGCAAAAGAGATGATCTCAGGCCTCTGGGTCACTTTCAGGATCTCTCTGATAAAGGAGCGGGGTGTTTTCTCCATCCGTTCCGCGAAGGTATAATGCATAACGTATCCGTATATGGTGAGCTCTGCTTCCATTTGATTCAGCGGTCATCAGAGGAGTCAGTCAGGATTGTTCATTCTGCCTTTTTTTCAAGACAATACTGGCGGAGGGAAAAACCTTCCTTCTGGTAAAAAGGGAGTGCTTCCTCATTCCCTTCGCATAATCTCACGGTGATGGTAACTACTCCGATCTCCTTCATCCACGACTGGGCACGCCTGAAGAATGCTGTTCCTACTCCGCGGGATTGGAATGAAGGTTCCACGTAGATGGACTCTATCTCTCCGGATCCTCCCTGAGATGCAGAACTGATACAGTACGCGACTATTTTTCCTGATGGTTGTATTCGAGCTGTCTGGACAAGGAGGTGACGATGGGTGTTCTCTGCCAGGATCTCGTCTTTTCTTTCAGAAAAGGTGCGGGATCGGATCTGATCGCCAAACGTGCAGGCCCGTGATGCATGATGATCGCGGAGCTGGTTCCAGAGGTCTTCAATTTTTCCGATATCCTCTCTTCCCCCCTCTTCGAAGATGAAGTCAGGAATCTGGTGGCTATCTCTCTGCTGTTTACTGTCTGGTTCATCATCCCGATGCACCAGACCCGGGCTGAATCCGGGGAGACAGACTGCAACATATTCCGCGCCATCAGGCGAACTGTATCTGAGCCATTCACCAGCATGTGTTATGGCTGCCTGTCCCTGCGTAACGGTAACATCTCCATTCCTGGTGCTGATGACCAGGGCTCCTTTGAGAACAAGTGAGTATTCGTCAAATGCCGGTGTCTGCCCCGGTTCTGACCATCCTGCAGGACTTTTCATCAGTGCGATGCTCACCGCAGTAGTGCCTGACACTTCTCTTCCGATGAATTCTGCGATCTGCTTGGGTGGATATCCGGCAGCAGGGATCATACGGGGTGATGATAGAATCCTGACCATAGTACCTGGTTACTATGGAAAAGTGATAAACCAGGCCCTTCTTACATCAGGTTTCGGTTTTTTCGCTCAAAGAAAACAAGGCCCTTGCGAGCCCGCAGATGGAGGTTATATGTCTGCCCCGGGTGAGACTGCGGTCACCTTTACCTTTCTGCAGTCCACAATAAAG
>CAZXRT010000240.1:0-4224 GCA_964642535.1 uncultured Methanospirillum sp. | reverse complement strand
GGACAGGGACACCGCCCACCGGCCCATGATCGAGTTTGGCAACGTCTCCAAGTACTACCCGTACCCGTTTGGTGATGTGATAGCTCTCAAGGAGATCCATTTCAACATCAGGCCAGGTGAGTATCTCTCCATTCTCGGACCGAAAGGGTCAGGGAAATCAACCATTATCAACCTGATTGGATGCATGGACATTCCGACGGTCGGCGTGGTCAAGGTGATGAATGTCCCCGTCACCGAACTGGACGACCGGGGGAGAAACAACCTGAGGCTCAATCACATCGGGATTCTTTCCGCTGAGTTCAGGCTTAACTCGCAGATGAGCATCACAGAAACGGTGCTAACTCAGATCCATCTCGGCAATAAAATATCACCACTCAAAGGGGGATGGGAATCGGTGATGGACCGGGTGGGCATCCCGCTCCAGTTCCGGGACGTTCCGGTCTCAGAGGTTCCCAAAGAGATACAGATCCGGGGGAGAATTGCCCGTGCTCTTGCAAATGAACCAGATATTCTTCTCTGCGATGAACCGACAAAAAACCTTAAACCAGAAGCTGCTGGCCGGATCCATGGACTCCTGGAACACCTGAACAAGGAAGGGGTTCTGATCGTGTATGCAACAGAAAACCCGGAGTATGCAAGGCGGGCTCGCCGGTATCTTATCCTTGATGAAGGGATGGTACTTGCCGACCGCCTGACGAACCGCGAGACAGGGTCAGGGATTGAATCGCTGACGGGCAGGAGGAGTTCGCTGGCACTCCGTTGTGCTGCCGATCAGAACATGAGAATATAGTAGTTCGAAAACTCGCGATCTGCACCACAGGAAAAGAACCATCCTGAATCTGAACTGCGAGGATATTCATCGCTTTCCTCATCTCTGCTGCAGACATTCCCGTGAGTTCGATGGCGGGGATTTGACCGTTCCTTCTTCTCTGAATTCAAAAACCGGTTATTTTTTCCGGGGAGATGTCCTGATAACCCCGGTATTTTCGGTCTCATACCCGCCGAGATGGATCAGAACCTCCCTGAACTGCCGGGAAGCGATCATTTCGAATATCTTTCGGATCCGCTGATCCTTCTCGTACAACTGTTTTGTCGTCACCAGTTCATACCGCTCACGTGCGACCGGAATAAACGGAAGAGAAAAGGCCCGGGCTGCGGCATACACCGTCATCCCGAGATCGGCATCCCCGTTCTGCACCGCGAGGCAGACTCCGTGATGAGTGCTCACTTCCTCATCATAGCCCTGGATTTTGTTCCGGGAGATCTCTCTCTCTTTTAGCAGGTGATCGAGAAGAGTCCGGGTTCCGGATCCTTTCTGGCGGTTAATGAACCGGTACCTGGTGATATCATCAAATCCGAGGATATCCCTGGATACGATCCCCTGCTGCCTCTCTCCGACACAGATCAGCACAAGGTCGCGGTCAGGGAGGTTCTTCTGAAGAAATGGAATATTATACTCGTTATTGCCCGCTAACAGGTGCATGGGAGCAAGATGGCAGTTCCCCTGCCTGAGCGCCTGCATGCCGCCCATGCTTCCTACATGCGATGAAGCAAGAGAGATCCCCAGGGTCCTGACCAGGTCAGCCAGGTAATCGATGGAGAGATCGTGACTTCCGGTCACCAGAATCACCTGTTCTGCATCAGATCTCCGCACCGTCAGCGTTGCCGCTGTCTTCATCCCTGATGCGATACCGTCCTGGCCTGCAGGAATTTTCAGGTATCCGTTTGATCTTACCGTATTCATCTGGACACCCGGCCCTCGCACAAGGGGAACAGCAACCCAGGAACTGTGAATTTTCCCAACCGTCACCGGTACAAACTCGTCAATCCGCCGGTCAGAACAGAGATCGCTGGTGAGGGTGACCGGTATTTCCTCAGGCGGAGGGAGAGAGAATCCATACCACCCGATAAGGGGCATGACGATCTCCCGAAGGACGACATGGAAAGAAGACGGGTATCCGGGCATGCCGATGACCGGAACGGTATTCACTTCTCCGATGATCACCGGTTTTCCGGGTTTCATCGCGATACCATGAACCAGGATCGTCCCAAGACCGGCGATAACTTCTGCAGTCCGGTCTTTTGATCCCTTGGAAGATCCAGCGGAGATGAGAACGATATCGTGCCGGTCTGCAGCATATTTCACCATTTTCCGGATTTTTTCCGTATCATCCGGAATCACCGAGTAATGAGTGACCTTTCCCCCGGCAGCGGTGATGAGGCTGGCTGCCATGTACATATTACTTTCAATCACCTGCCCCGGATTTGGGACGGTTCCTACCGGAACGATATCATTTCCGGTTGGAATCAGGGCAATTTTCAGTTCATAGACCGGGACAGAGGTAATCCCGAAACTTGCCAGTGCTCCCATGTCGTTCTCCCTGACCCGGGTGTTGCGGGGGATGATCATCTCGGTTGCCACGATATCCTCACCAACCGGCCTGATATGTTTCCAGGGAGGTACCGGAGATCTGATGAGAAACACACCATCCTTCTCCTCCAGGTCTTCGGTCATGATGACGGCATCATATCCCGGAGGAATGACATTTCCGGTGATCACCCGATGATAATCGGTTAACCGGACCGGCCGGGTATCAGTTGCACGCCGGGTATCCCTGCTCCGGACTGCGATCCCGTCCATCGCACACAGATGGGCTGCAGGAACAGACAGCGGGGATACGACCGCTTCTGCCGTAACTTTTCCGTATGACTGCTGCACGGGTATTCCAACAATCCGGGGAGTGCATGAAAAACTCTCCTGCATCAGACGCAGGGCATCTGCAAGCGGTGTCAATTGGAGGTATGGTGCCTCTCCCTTCCTCTTTGGTGCGATACGACATCTCCTCCCTTCAGGTCATCATTAAACTGGTAGCCCTTCCATATATCACGTGATATACCAATAATAACATGAGCCTCGGACCTTCTCCTCATCATAGCACTGGATATCCCTGGTGCTCACGTTCATGAAACTCATTTCGCATCATGTGGTTTTATTGTATCGGGGAGATTTCGAAGAACAATACCGGGAGATGAGAAGAGAACTCCCCGGGCATACTCCGGAGAATATGGCTGCGGAGATTCACGTTTTTACTGATTGTCATGGGAATTGATACGTTGAAGGATAACCCGGATGTGAAGGTTTCCTGCATCTTCTCAATCATGTATCACTTGCCCTGTCCCGGTTCTCAAAATCCCGAAGGATAATGCCTGAGGTGAAGAAAGAACCGAAATCAATACCAAAATGGGTTATCATAAATAAGTTCCTCGCTCCACGCATTCAGACAATGAAAGCCGGTGCCTGAACAGACCTGATGATCAGCGGGGCGGATTGATGATCCCCCGATTCTGGTGTCGCGTAACCATCCGAAACCATCGAATTCTTTCTCATATCATCGAAGGATATCACCCAAACATTGTTAAGGGTACACTGCTACATAGGATTTACCGGATCTCTGCGCACCCATTTATATATTATCTACCAATATCCAGGAACCAGAATCCATTGAACCACCGGGGGAAAGATGAGCGATACGAGTCCTCAGGATACCCGCCCTGTCGATGATTCACGACAGATACCAGGGCATCCTATTTCTCCTACCGGCATTGATCCCTATTTTTCCTCTTTTTTGCAGTATCTTGACATTCCTGCATTCTGTCTTGATACGCAGTACCGATACATCTGCTGTACAAGGGCACATGCAGAGATCCTGAAAACCCTCAACCAGGCTGAGTGGATACCCGGAACCAGGTATGGAGGATTTCTGGATAGCGATGAGAGAGAGAGGGCAAAGAGAAACATTGACCGGGCACTTCTGGGCGGAACGGTGGTTGACGCTCTCAATTCCGGCAACCCCCTCATCTCTTCGCAGCCGATGGAGACCGTCTATTCTCCGGTCCGGACGCAAACCGGCGAGATCATCGGAGTTCTGGTGATCGCCCGGCCCGACACCGGACAGGCACCTCTGACCGGCGGCGAGGAGGAGTGTGATGCCCGGCTTGCAGGAATCATCGCAAACAGTGCAGCTGGAATCGTGTATACCGACAGTTCGGGCAGGTACCTCTTTACCAACGATGCGTTCTGTGAACTGACCGGGTACACCCGGGATGAACTGTCCCACAAAAAAGCCGGAGACCTGATTCACCCTGACGATGCAGCGGTGGAGCAGGCGTTCTTTTCCGAGATCAGGGAGAAGAAAAGATCCGGGTTTCGGATGGAACTTCGGA
>CAZXRT010000239.1:0-4240 GCA_964642535.1 uncultured Methanospirillum sp. | reverse complement strand
ACCAGAACGGTTGTAATCGATTAAAGTTGAATCTTCAAAATCGATGGTTTGATGAACTGATTTGCCAGTATCTTCTTCCATATGAGCCCGATTAATTCGGATTTCATGGCCATCAATAGTAATTTTGCCGTGAATAGCAAATGGTTTTTGGAGTTGAGTGATTTGATAACTTTTGGCTAAATCTGGGTAAAAATAATTTTTGCGTTCAAAAAAAGTTTCATTATTGATAGTACAGCCAAGAGCTAAGCCTAACTGGATACAATATTTACAAGCGGTACGATTAGGAACTGGCAAAGCACCAGGAAGACCAAGACAAACTGGACAAGTGTGAGTGTTTGGAGTGGCATGAAAATGGCTGGCATCACAACTACAAAACATTTTTGATTTGGTTTGAAGTTCAATGTGAACTTCGAGTCCAATAATGGGTGTTATTTTCATAAAATTATTTTTAATTTTCGAATTTTCAATTTTCAAATTCCAATGAATTATTTAATTTTTTAATTTTCAAAAATAAATTATTAAATTGTAAATTTATTGAAAATTGGATTTTGAAAATTTATAACTTTGGTTTTTGTAAGTGATAATCAGTATTGGATTCGAAAAGGCGGGCGATGTTGACGGCTAAATCTTCACGAAGTTGAGGAGTGATAATTTGAAGACCGACAGGCAAGCCATCACCAAAACCACATGGAATAGAAATACCCGGAAGACCGGCTAAAGTTGATGGTTCAACTAACATGTCTTCAAGTTCACCAAACATAGATTTACCTTCGGTAGCACCAAGTGGTAAAGCAGTGGTCGGAGAAGTTGGACCGATAATAGCGTCAACTTTTTGAAATTGTTTATCAAAATCTTGAATTATTAAGGTCCGAACTTTTTGAGCCTGAAGATAATAAGCGTCGTAATAACCACTAGATAGTGTGTAAGTTCCCAGCATAATTCTTCTGATAGCTTCATCACCAAAAGCAGAGCGAGGTTCGCCGTAACGAATACCAGTAAAACGAGCCAAGTTTGAAGAAACTTCGGAACGTTGTAAAACAGTGTAAACAGCAATAGCATATTTTGGGTCAAGAACATCAAGATCAATAATTTCAGCTCCTAATTTTTTGAGAGTTTCACAGGCATTTAAAACGGCAGTTTTGACAGCCGGTTTCATTTGTTCAGGAAAATACGATTTGGGTAAACCAATTTTGAAACCTTTTAAATCTTTGAGAGCAGTTGGTATTTGCCAAGGATCTTGAGGAATGCTGGTAGCATCTTTTGGATCGTGACCGGAAATTATAGAAAGAAGCAAGGCGGCATCATCAACAGTTTTGGCGATAGGACCGGGACAATCCATAGATGACCCCATAGCAATAACACCGAAACGGCTGACTCGACCAAAACTAGGTTTTAGACCAACAGTACCACACCAGGCAGATGGCTGACGGATGGATCCGGCAGTTTCAGAACCAATGGAAGTAACAACTTCATCACTGGCAACAGAAGCAGCAGAACCACCTGATGAACCACCAGGTAAATGTTTTGGATTCCAAGGATTCTTGGTCGGACCATAATCAGAGGTTTCAGTAGACGACCCATGAGCCCAAGCATCCATATTGGTTTTACCAATAACAATAGCTCCGGCATCTAATAATTTTTGAACAACAGTAGAAGTATATTGAGCAATATATTTATCTAATAATTTTGATGATGCAGTGGTGCGAATTCCTTTGATACAAAAATTATCTTTGACAGCGATAGGAATACCGGCTAAGGGTTTATTAAAATCAATGTTTTTGGATTGTTCTAAAGCTTGATCTTTATTGATAGTGACAAAGGCATTAAGAGTTGGTTCAAGTTGTTCGATTTTGGCTAAACAATCAGAAACTAATTCAGTAGAAGAAAATTTCTTTTCTTTGATACCTTTGATGGCATCGATTAAGTTTAATTTATTTAATTCCATAATTATTTTGTTCCTCCAGAGGCGGACCGGCCTTTGGCCGGTATTGTTGCTTGAGTTTTGAAATAACCGTTATAAGTATCTTTTGCCTGAGATAAGGCATTTTCTTGAGTTAAAGATTCACCGATAACATCTTCTCTGGTGACATTTTTGAGATGATTGGTTTGGTAAGTTGACTCAATATTTTTAGTATCAAGTTCGCCTAAAACATCAATATAAGAAGCAGTTTCGGAAAGTTGTTCGGCTAAATAATTTTCTTTGTCAGGATTAATTTCGAGTCTAGCTAACTTGGCAATGTGACGGAGTTGATCGAGAGAAATTTTGCTTGTAGACATAGAGTATTTTATAGCAAAAATTGAAAATCGGCTAGCCCGATGATACTATAACTTTGCTGTAGCTCACTTCAATTTTGAAGTTGAAAAGACGCGTTGTCAGTAAGTTTCTTTAGAGCTACCTTATCTGAACTGTAGGGGCAGACTGCGGAGTTTTTTTACAAAACACACTCTTGGTAAGTAGCCGCTGGCGAAAACCATATCAGGCGTACAAGAACCTAAGGGTTTTTGTCGATACAAGTCCGGGTTCCCGGGCGACAGAGTTGGTGCTTTGGGGAAAATTGCTCTCTGTCTCTATAGAGAATAACGACTGTGCGAAAGTGCAGTTGTTGACACAAGGAGTAGTAAAAAAAAAGCAAAAAAAGAAAAATTGAAAGTGTGTATCGAGGCGATACAATTCAACACTTTTCGTTTTTCTTTGCTTTTACTATTACTCCTTTCGCATTTTTAGTGGGGTTATAATTTGTTTATGGTTGATTTAAGTAAATTGAAAAATGGAAAATATTTTTCCGGAAAAATGTCGGATTTTGAAAAAACCAAGGGCTGGTTTGTAGGATCATTTTTTGAAGAAGGAAATCCGTGCAAAACAGATAAAATTGAAATATTACATATAGACCATAAACCAGGTGATATTTCAGCCAAACATTATCATCAAGAAAAAATTGAACTGATTATAATTCTAAATGGTGAGGCTAAATATTTTATTAACGATAAATTAATTGTCCTTAAAAAAGGCGATTTTTTGTTTGTTGATGTAAATAATACAATCGAAGGAATATTTGAAAAGAAATGTGAACTGTTGGCGATTCATTCACCAAGTGTTCCAACAGACAAGGTCAGACTAGAGTAAATTATCGAGTAAATAACTTGGCTTTGAAACGGAGAAGTTTCCAACGAATTTTATCGACTAAATTGTAGAGTTTATAAAAGAGGGGATTAATAACAAAATCGTAAGTGCCGACGTACTCGTAAGGATTGCCATTGAAGCCCTGTTTGAAACGATGAAAACCATAACCATTTTCCCCTTCTTTGGCATCCGGACCAAGACAACCCCACATATCAAAAATACTACATTTCATTTTTTGGCCTAATTTAATTGACTCCCACATAAGCAAGGTTGGCGCCATAACTTCGCGATGAATATCAAGGGAGGCGCCATAAGGATAAAATAATTGATCTTTGAGTTTGAATAACATAAAAGCCGACAAAACTTTACCTTGATATGAAGCCAACATAATGTGGGGTATATCAGTATCTTTTAGATTTTCCATAAATCACGGTGATATTTAAGAGTATGTAAATAAAAACCTTGACGTTTGGTGGTGTCAAAAAGAAGTTTAAGATAAATTTCGAAACCTTTATCGTTGGTCATTTCTTTGACTTCGACACCATAACGGTTAGCAATTTTAATATTGTAACGAGTTTTGGAATGCATGTCAGAGAGGAGTTTTTCTTCCGACTTAGTTAAATCAACTTTAAAAGTATGAGGATAAAAGGCAACCTTGGGTGAAACAACTAAATTGGCAAAATTCATAGAGGCATCGGATTTGGCAATGTCTGGCTCAAATTTTACAAAAATAGCGTTTTGCTCTTGAGCAATTTTGCGGACGGCTTTTAAAATTTCCTCGGTGACCTTGGGGCCACGAAGAATAGTACCGATGGAATATTTAGTTTTTGGAATGGTATGAAAGCTAACAGTAAAAGAGGTTTTGATTTGATCTTTGGAATCAAAAACGCCAAATCGAAAAATAGTATGACCTTGGGATTTTTGGAATTCTCCCCAACTCCAAGTTTGGACTGGATGAATAATAACCGATTCATAAATTTTTTGGTCTTGATCAGTAAGAAGTTTAATGGACATAATTTATTTTACAATTTTTGTTTGTTCGGGAGTCCAGGCGGGAGTAGTTGGAGTTAATAAAACACAATCCCCTTGCCAGAAATATTTTTCATTTGGTTCTAAAAT
>CAZXRT010000238.1:0-4258 GCA_964642535.1 uncultured Methanospirillum sp. | reverse complement strand
GCCCCTTCTTCAGGATCACCGATCCGGCTTAAGATGACCCCCAGGTTATACCATGTTTCAGCGTTAAAAGGATCAAACTCCAGGGCCAGATGATAGCAGGAGACCGCTTCTTCCAGCTTTCCCGCATCCTCAAGGATCTTCCCCTTAGCATGAAATACAGACGGATTGCATGGATCGAGGGTGAGCACCATGTCACACAGACCAATCGCTTCCTCACACAGTCCCCTCTCTCTCATGTGAGAAATCTGTCTGATAATATTCCTGACATACGGGTTAAACCGGGTAAATGCATTCCCCGCTCCATTTATCTTTTGACTTACTGTCTCATTCATACCTGAACACCTGATCTCGTCCCTGCGATGCTGCACCCCCCTTTCGCTCATATGGTATGTTAATGATTTTCAAGGCAGCATTGCCATGCAGAACTGATGAGCATAATACTCATCTTCTGTCTGTCACCCGGAAGCGGAATGGAAGGTGAAGCATTATGCAGGCCGGCTCTCTCCACCTTTCAGGCCGGGTGACATTCCGGATGAATCCCGACCATGCGTGGCAAAAATTAATTACTTTTCTTCTCCTTGATCTGGATGTATGGCTGCGGAGAGGGAAAACCTCAATAAGATACGTTCCTTGCTAAAATTTCATCCCCGTGGTCTGACAATATCAGATATATCCCAGCGGCTGAAGATGAACCGCAATTCGGTGGCGAAGTACCTTGAGATCCTGGAGATGTCAGGATGCGTTGAATTGCGTCAGATGGGGGCAGCCAAGGTCTTTTATCTCTCACAACGCATCCCCCTTGCAGCAATTCTTGGATTTACCAAAGAAGGCATCATCGTCATCAACGAAGAAAACCGCATCATCCAGGTGAATGACAGGTTTTGCCGGATGTTTGATCTCAACCCCGAAGAGATTCTGAGCTCTCCGGTCACCGTCCTGCCTGAAAGTCTGAAACAGATCCTGAGCACGCCCCGGCTTTTTGAAGGATCTGATGAGAAGGCGGAACAGACACGGATCCTGAGGATGGACCAGTACGACTGGACGCAGTATTTCAAGGTCAGGATCCTCAACACCATCTTTGATACCGGAGAAAAGGGACAGACCATCATCATCGAGGATATTACCCTTGAAAAAGAGATGGAAGAGCGTCTTCGGATCAACGAGGCACGATACCGCGGGATTGTGGAAGACCAGATCGAGATGATCTGCCGGTACACCCCGAACGGAAGACTCTCCTTTGGGAATGAAGCCTTCTGCAAAAGTCTGGCTATCAGCCAGAATGAGATCAATTCCCATTCTATCCAGGATTTTCTGCCGCCTGATTCAGTCCGGCAGATTCAGAATGCAATGGCAGGATGTTCTTCTGAAAACCCGGTCTGGGACCTGGAACTGGAGATCACAAACCCGTCCGGTGTTCACCACTGGCAGCACTGGATCTTCAGAGGTATTTTTGATGATACCAACACTCCGATTGAGTTCCAGGGAGTGGGAAGGGATGTTACTGATCGCAAGCGGGCAGAGATCGAACTACTGATCAAAAGCTGTGCGATTGAATCATCGATCATGCCGATCAGTCTCGCAACGCTGGAAGGCATTATCACATACGTAAATCCGTCATTTCTGCAGATGTGGGGGTATTCCCATATGACAGATGTGATCGGTCTTCCCATCGAACACCTGGCGCATGGAAATGTTGAGTCCCTGAAGACTCTTTTTCAGATCAGGCAGACAGTCTCAAAGAGTTCGACCTTTTCAGGCGAGATGTCAGCGGTGAGAAAGAATGGAAATCCCTTTCATCTCCTTGTCTGGGTTTCAGTAGTAAGAGATACTGCGAAAAACCCGCTCTGTCTGATCACCTATTACAGTGACGTAACCCCGCAGGTGAGGATGACCCGCGAAGTTCAGATGAAAGAGACTGCCATATCCTCTTCATTTGAAGGAGTTGCGATCATCTGTCCGGACGGGCAGATCCGGTATGCAAATCCCTCGTTTACCCGGATTTTCAAAAAAATATCAGAGCACGATCTTCACGGAAAGCGAAGTGATGTCATTTACGGCAGTTATCCGCAACTTGCATGGAGGATCACCGAGATCACCGATTCACTCGAGCAGAAAGGGAGTTGGGGAAGCATTATATCAGATATCTCTGAAGACGGGAAAACAAGTATCATCCAGGTTCAGATCTCCCGGGCCCAGGACGGGGAGGGAAACCCGCTCTGCACGATCTTTTCCGGGCTGGATATTACCGAACAGAGAATGATAGAAGAGTCTCTCTCCATGATGTACCTTCACCTGGAAGAGGCTATAGAGCATGTCGGGGATCCTACCTTCATCCTGGATAACGAACGGAGAATTGTCGCATGGAACAATGCCATGGTAACACTGACGGGATGCAGACGTGACGAGATGATCGGAACCTCCCGGTATCATGAAGCGTGTTCCCGGTTTGAACCTGCTATCCCGATTCTTGCTGATCTTATCGATATCCCGGTCAGAGAACTCATCTCCCAGTATCCCCAGGTATCACGGTTTGGAACCGGTCTTTTTACCGAGGCATATATTCCATCGGCACACGGGGGAAAAGGAGCTCACCTCTGGGCGAAGGCATCACCGATCTACAACTCCGGTGGCCAGACCATCGGAGTCATCCAGACCATGAAGGACATGACAAACTGGAAACGTATCACCGAACTGGGTGTTTCCCGGCAGAATGCCACCTGAACCGGAATCATCACCGCTGTCAGCGACGCCGGGTGAATGATATCTTCATCCCGGTCAGAAATAACAGAAGCATGAGAGTAACCCCGTTTGCGAGGATGATCGGGATATCGGGGATCGAAAGCCCGTACACAAACCAGAGACACACTCCGGTACTTAACAGGAGAAGCATCCCGTAACTGATATCATAGGCATGCCGGGTACGGTATGTCCGGTACACCTGCGGTACAAAAGCGAGGGTACTGCAGATACCGGCGACATACCCGATGAGATGGGCGGGTTCCATTCTGTACACTACCCATGACGGGCAACACCTTAATGCCTGATGGCTCAGAGGAAAGGCTCAGGCCTGGTGGTACCCGGGTTTTACAGGCGATGCTGCCCCTGCTCAGGTAACCGCCGGAAAAGAAACCCTGATATCCTCTTTTCCAGGTTCGAGAACACTCAGGACCTTTCCTCCGGAATACGCCGCTTCGCGCAGGGTAGCGCCAGGTATCCGCCGCTCATACCTGATTGCCGGGCCTGTCGGAGTGAAGATCATATTCACATTCTTATTTTCTATAACGGCTGATATATTGCCCGAATGTGCTCCAATTGACTCAAAATATTCAGTAACTCCGGCAAAAAAATCCAAAAATCTCTCCCGGTCGACCAGGATCCTGATCTCAGGATACGGGCCCGGGTCGGCTATTGTGAACTCAACCCGGTTCTGATGAGAGAACTGTGTCAGCCTGCGGAGGAGGGAGGACCGGAATGCGTCCTCATCATCCACGAATTGCATGATGTCAGTTTCTTCGGCTCCGAGACTGCTTCCCCGGGAAATGCCCTCCCGGATGAGAAGAGCAAGCGGTACCTCCTCCGGAGATCCTTTCGGAATAATCCCATGGATTGTTCCGAGAAAATCTGAAAAGATCCGTGATGCACGCCTGAGGAGGGAGAGATCAACAAGGCCGGAGAGCGAACCGGTTGGAAACGCGGATTCAATCCGGCCTAAGATCAGGACAGCCTTGCTGACAACCTCATGCCTGACCCGCTTTCCTTCCTTAAAATCCTGGTAAAAGGAGACGAAATCGTCAAGAAGCTGATCCACTTCCTCATGATTGAAGATCTCCCTGATATGGCAGGCCTCCTCATCCATTCCAAGTTCTTCCAGTTGATAGGAGAGATACATCAGTCTTCCTGCGATAACCGGAAAGAGGCGGTGCGCTTCTTCCACCAGGTCCAGCCCGTGCCAGAGCGAGAGATTAAGACGGGATGAATCGAACAGGGCCACCGCTGGCATGGCACGGGCATCGTTTTCGAGCTTTTCCAGCATCTGGATTGTAGACTGCTGGTTTAATGCCCGTCCATGCCCGGGGCAGCAGATCATCCCCTCTCCATGTTCAAAGAGATACCGGATACCGCAGACGGATCGGATCAGAGAATCCCGGTCATATCCCGGCCTTCCGGCTATCCCCGGGTTAATGGAAAAGGGAATATCCCCGATGTGAACGAGGGAGCCGATCCGGATCGTCATGCTGTCATCACAATGACCGGGTGT
>CAZXRT010000237.1:0-4273 GCA_964642535.1 uncultured Methanospirillum sp. | reverse complement strand
CATATCGCATGTTAAGGAGGCGGAGTCAGCGGGCGGGGAAACTGAAAATAGGTAATGTTGCTGCTGTGAGAATTTGTCAAAAAACTGCAATGAAAGGATGACGGAAAACAGATGTCGCTCATGTCGGGGAAAAGGAGGGTTTATCGCATTGGTTTTCTAAGAGAGCAGAACAGAAAAAGAGCGATCCTTTCGGTTCGCTCCCCCATAAAAACTTTTGAGCCGCTCAGGTCCCTCCCCAGGGTTGCCCTACCCTGCTCAAAAGGAAAAGCCAAAAATGTTACAACATCTCCCCTTGAATGACTTGGGAAGTCATATGGTCGTCAATGAGTTTTTGGTTGCGTTGAGCTGCAAAGATAAGACAATTCGCACACAATTTGTTGATAAGGCGCAAAGAGCCGGACGCGGATCTAAAAATCAGGTCAACAGCAGAATCAGTAAAAAGGGGATCATCAAAGCCAACAGCTTTCAAATGAGCGGAAATATAACCAGAAATCTGAGAGCGATCCAGAGGCGGCAAAGAGCATTTCAAATCGATGCGTTGGCGAATAGCCTCATAAGAAGTGCGTTTTAGCCTGTCCAGGAGTTCATTCTGGCCCACCAGAATCAAAGCCATGGGATTGACTGAATCCATTTGGAAATTCAGCAAAAAACGAATTTCCTCCATCATTTCATGATCCAGGAGATGAGCCTCATCAATGACGGTAACAGCGCGCTTATTATGAAGTGAATTAAGGAGATGAAGCTCTTTTTGGAGCTGTAAGCGTGCCTCATTACGATAATACTTAGGAGCAACGCCAAGCTGTTCAAGCAAATTTTTATAAAACCATCTCGGGGTCAATTGAGAGTCAGAAACATAGAAGAATTGAAATTTAGAAGGATCAAGCAATGTTGAGAATTTGCGGAGCGTCGTTGTTT
Source organism: uncultured Methanospirillum sp. (assembly GCA_964642535.1). Lineage (GTDB taxonomy): Archaea > Halobacteriota > Methanomicrobia > Methanomicrobiales > Methanospirillaceae > Methanospirillum. Next base: position 3,358 of record CAZXRT010000237.1, on the reverse strand, counting down.
TGCCTGCTCCAACAGCGGCAGTAAAAATCGAGAACAACTGATTTTCTGCGGTATAAGTAAGTCGGCTGAGGGCTTCGTCAAAAGAAGGAGTGACAAAGAGATCTTCAACAGGAATTCCTTTTTCAAAAGGCATAGAAGAAAATCCAAAGAAAGACTCAATCATGAGCAGCCGCCTTCATCATCCCGCTGAAGTTTATCGCTGGAGGTTCATTGAAGGAATTTTTTTCATGTTGTATTTCAAGAGCAGCCAAAAGGCGGGAATTGGAAGGAGTTCCCTTTGTTTTCTCCGAATCGATTTCTTTTCTGGCTCCGCAAAACTCTCCTATCTGGAGGCGTTTTACACGATAAGGTGTCTTATCCTTATGATGAATTTCAATTTCTTTCAAATCCATCGGGTCAAAGATTACCTCAACTTTCCTGCCAATTAAATCCATACCGGCTTCATAAAGAAAACTTGAAAGATGAACACAGCCTGTTTTATCGACCAGTCTGGTTTCCGAGTGAAGAAAGGCTTCAGCCAGTATTTCTATAGAAACGAATCTTAAAGGTCGAGTGTCAGCTTTGAAAACGATCTCCGGCGTTTTCTCGCCTAACGCGGAATGTGGAACTTTGTGATAGTATTCTGATATCCAACAATCCAGCTTGTAATTCAATTCTTCTAAAGAGGCTGGCTTATCAACCGCAACTTCTGCAATAAAGCTGTCCATTGCTCGATTAAAAGCCTCAACTTTCCCCTTTGATTCTGGTGAATAGGGACGAGCAAAGATCAATTTGATACCGAGCTTGGCACAGGTAAGTTTCAGCCATTGATTTCGATACTGTTTACCGTTATCTACATAAAGAGCGTCGGGTTTGCCATAGTGCATGATTCCGATTCGAAGCGAATCTTCTATGATTTCTGCCCCCATGCTTTCATAAAACCGTGCGGCAATGATGAATCGGGTTGCGTCATCAATGATCACAGAGAGATAGACCTGCTTATTAGATCGGTTTTCCCCGATTGGGAGGTAAGGTCCATATTTAATATCTGCCTGGAATAACTGGCAGCGATGCTTCTTCTGAAATCTTCTGGAGGCCAGCCCCTGAGCTTTGAAAATCCGCATTTGTCTGGCTCCAAATCCTTTGTCTTGCAGATGTTCCTGGAGTGTGCCCCGTTTTATTTCTCCCGGCTCGATCTTTCCTTCTAACTCAAGAATCCGGATGATCTGGTTGACACTTCTGGACGGGACTTCTCGCCGTAGAATTATGGCTTCTTCCAGACATTCTGAAAATTTGGCTGGCAGTCGATCGCTGTTTTGTTTATAGACAGCTGGTTTCAAACCTTCAAATCCTTTCTCCTGATAATCTTTCAGGTACCGTTCCAACGTTCGAACCGATTTTCCCTGATTCTGGCTGATTTGAAGTTTCAATTCCTGTTTCTTCGCAGGATCAAGACTTTCGTCCAGCAGCGGCCCGATGATCCTCATTCGTTCAGCCGCGCTTTCTTCTCTTTTTTGTTCGTTTTTCATAGCTTTATCCTCCAGTATTGAGGATAAAGCTTCTGCTGATTTTTGAAAACGCAAATCAGGTGGGTACTTTATATCCACCATTCACTATCATTTTTGCTGTCAATTTTAGCCATCCTGTTTGCCTTTGTATCGTTTCTTCGAGCAGAGTCCTTTCAGTTAGCAGATTTATAATTTTCTTCTGAACCAGAAGCACAAGACTTTTCAGCGTTAATCTGCTCCGTTTGTTCCAACTTCTCCATCGCTGTATCGTCGATGGACTTGCTGTACAATCATCCACTTTTTTGTCTATAACGGATTCTATAGTTTCTTCATCATATCTTTTGTACGGCAGTAGAAAATCTGGTAATTCTCTGTGAATTCGCTTGCATGTCTTACAGCGTAATCGACGGATCATATACGTTGTCTTTTTACTGTATCGATCTCTCCGCTTTCGCGGAACGCTGTCTTTGACTCGCAACTCTCCTCCACAGTTTGGACAAACCCTTTCTTCTCTGCTCAATATAATAAATTTTCCGTTCCTGTCCTGGCTATGATGTCGTATTCTGTTATGATTATCATCTGTTGGGCGCTGTATTACGGATTGTTCGCAAACAAAGGATCGTAATGCAGCGCTTTTCCTTTCTTTTTTTTCACTGCATTATAATCTCATTGCATTTTTTGTCAGCAGTTCTTCGCCATTTTTTCCCGTCATTTCTTCGCCATTTTCTCATCCCAGAAACATGATATCACCGGTGTTAGCCAATGTATACCTGCATTATGTACTTGACGTGTGGTTTGAGGACAAGATGAGGAAAAGCCTGAAAGGCGAAGCACATTATGTGCGATACGCGGATGACTTTCTGATGATGTTTCAGTACGAAGAAGACGCAGTACAGGTAATGGAAGCATTGAAGGAAAGACTGGGGAAATTTTCACTGGAAGTGGCGGAAGAGAAGACGAGAATACTGCCGTTTGGGAGAACGGGAGGAACAGCAAAGGATGACTTTGATTTCCTGGGGTTCACCTTCTATAACACCAAAACCAGAAAAGGGAACTACCGCGTAGGGGTGAGGACGAGTAAGAAGAAAATGACAGCGAAAAAGAAAGCGGTAAAAGAATGGCTCAGGAAGCAATTTGCTATGCCGATCAGCTGGACATTGGAAAAGCTGAATGCCAAACTACGTGGACACTATGGATACTATGGTGTAAATGGGAACTATCGATCGCTGTACAATTTCTATCAATACGCATTCTATACCACATATCGCATGTTAAGGAGGCGGAGTCAGCGGGCGGGGAAACTGAAAATAGGTAAGTTTCAGGACATATGGAACATCTACATCTCAAGACCCCACTTGACAGTCAATATTTGGGCAGGGTAGCGAAGAGGATTTGAAGAGCCGTATGCGGGAAAACCGCACGTACGGTTCTGTGAGGGGCGACCGGCAGGTCTAATTCAAGGGAAGACCACCTGCCGCGTCGTCTACTCGACAGTGAGGGGTGAGGAGTTGAAGGGGATGCGGGATTGCCAGAGCGCGCACATGATGGACACGTGCGTGATCTATCCGTTTGAGAGCTGGAATTATGACGGGCGTGGGTCCAAGGATGGAAAAACGTTTGGCACGCCGGTTACTGTTAACTGCGGGCTTGAGATTCTGAGCGATAAGCAGAAGAATTATCAAGGGGCAAATTACGAGACGATTGAGATCGACGCGATCGCGCGGCTCGCTTTGGATGTGGATATCAAGCCGAACGACGAAGTGGAAATCACCAGGCGATTCGGAGAGAGCGTGCCAGTGAAGCGGTATGAAGTGATCAAGTTTGCAGCTTCCGGGGCTTCCGGACAGCGGATTTATTTGAAGGCGGTGCTC
>CAZXRT010000236.1:1928-4302 GCA_964642535.1 uncultured Methanospirillum sp. | reverse complement strand
TCTCCTGAATACGCCCATGAAGCCTCCCTGATCAGGATGAATCCGGTTGACATGATGAAACTGGGTGTAGAAAGCGGAGAATGCGTCAGAGTTTCAGGTGACGGAGTATCCACCGTGCTTCGTGTCCAGGAAGATACTACCCTTGAAGAGGGGATGGCATTTCTCCCCCTCGGTCCATACGCCAATTATCTCGTTCCGGCAGTAACCCATGGAACAGGCATGCCGGACTTCAAGAGTATTGAGGCTGATGTCCAGCCAACTGACCAGCAGGTGCCCACTGTCGGAGAACTCATGAGAGGGCTTGGAGGTGTACCGTATGTTGGTTAAAAACGTGATATGCCCGTTTTGCGGTTGTTTATGCGATGATATCGCTGTGGAGATCGAGAACGGAGTTATCACAAACGTAGAGAACGCCTGCACTCTGGGAGCACATAAACTTCTCGAATCACGAGATGCCCGCCTCAAAGGGCCCATCATGCGTGAAGGAGATGGGTGGAAGGATGTTAGTTACGAAGAAGCGATCGAGTATACCGTTCAGGTACTCAAGGATGCAGACCGACCTCTATTGTACGGCTGGTCCAGTTCTGCAACCGAAACCCAGGCGATTGGTGCCCACCTCGCCGAACTGATATCAGGTGTTATTGACAGCACCAGTACCGTTTGTCACGGACCATCCATTCTTGCCATCCAGGAGGTAGGCCACCCGGGCTGTACTCTCGGACAGGTGAAGAACCGGGCCGACACGATCATCTACTGGGGAGCAAATCCTATTGAGGCCCATCCCCGCCATATGAGCAGATATACGACCCAGGCAGACGCATTTTTCATTGAAAATTCATTCAGGGGTCGCAAAGTCATCGTTGTTGATGTCAGGAAGACAGTAACAGCCGAGATTGCCGATGAATTCGTTAAAATTGAGCAGGGGGGTGATTATGCAGTACTCTCAGCACTTCGGGCAATCGTCCGTGGGAGAGAGGATGTGATTCCGGATATGGTCGCTGGTGTTGCCCGTGCTCAGTTGATCCGGATTGCAGAGATGTGCAAAGCAGCAAAATTCGGAGCGGTTTTCTTTGGTCTCGGGGTGACGATGACCGGAGGGAAATACAAAAACATCAGAAATGCCATTGAATTCGTGGACGAACTGAACCGGCACACCAAGTGGACCATCACCCCCATGCGGGGACACTGGAATGTGTACGGTTCCAACGAAGTCTTCACCTGGATCACGGGATATCCGTTCGGTGTGGATTATTCACGGGGAATCGCCTTTTATAATCCTGGGGAGACGACTGCCGTGGATATCCTTGCCCGTGGGGAGGCCGATGCAGCGGTTATCGTCGGTAGTGACCCGGGAGCCCATTTCCCAAGGGTCTGCAGTGAGCACCTGGCAAAAATTCCGACCATCCTTTTTGATCCCTATCCCAGTACCACCACCCATGTCAGTACTGTTCAGATCCCCTCGGCTGTGAACGGAATTGACGCAGACGGGACCGCATACCGGATGGATGGAATCCCCATCAAAACCCGGAAGGTGGTTGACATGGGGTATCCGACAGACACTGAACTTTTTGCGAAGATTTACCAGACCATCAAAGAGATCAAAGACAGAGGTGCAGGCAATGTCTGAACTCCTGATCAAAAACGCCTATGTGATCGATCCGGTTCAGGGCATTCACGGCGACATCATGGACATCTCCATTCGGGACGGACGTATTGTCGAGAAGGTCAGGGGAAATGCAGAAGTCATAGATGCTGCTGGTCATCTGACCCTTGCCGGGGGGATTGACTCTCATACTCACGTATGCGGGACAAAAGTGAATTTTGGCAGGTACATGAGCCCTGAAGATATGCGGGCGGGAAGGACGCCTCGACGGGGAAAGATGTACCCGACATCAGGATATACCGTTCCGACCACGTTCGGGAACAGCTACCGGTACAGTCGGATGGGGTATACCACCCTCCTGGAAGGGGCAATGGCTCCGATGGAGGCACGGCACACCCATGAAGAGTTCTCTGCAACCCCGATGCAGGATATGATGGCCAATACCCTCTTTGACGGGAACTGGCACCTTTACGAGGCCATTAGTGAAAAAGATGTCAGTCAGGCCGCTGCCGTCATCGCATGGACCCTGAATGCCGTAAAGGGATTCGGGATCAAACTGACCAATCCTGGCGGAACCGAAGCCTGGGGATTTGGCGATGATCTTGCCGGACTGGACGAAGAAGTTCCTCACTGGGGAATTACCCCGCGGGAGATTATCACTACCAGTATCCAGGCCTGCGAGATGCTCAAACTCCCTCACTCGGTCCATCTCCATTGTAATAACCTCGGAATGCCAGGTAATTACACAACTACCCTGGAAACGATGGATAT
>CAZXRT010000236.1:0-1828 GCA_964642535.1 uncultured Methanospirillum sp. | reverse complement strand
GTTAACAGCCTGATGTGGGCGATCGGACTTGAACTGGCACTACTGACAAAGAATCCGTGGCAGGTGATGGTTACCACTGACAACCCGAATGGCGGTCCGTTCGTAAAGTACCCCGAGATTATCGGTCTTCTGATGAGCCAGAAATACCGGGAGGCTGAACTGAATACCATTCATAAAAAGACAACAGATCGCTCGTCTATTGGAGCAATCGATCGGGAATTAAACCTTGAAGAGATCGCGATTATGACCCGTGCAGGTCAGGCAAAAGCACTTGGCGTTCTCAATATCGGAAAAGGTCATCTTTCCGAAGGGGCGGAGGCGGATATTGCTATCTTCCCCTTCAAACCCGACCGGATCGATCCATCGGTCGAGTACGATGAGATCATCGCAGGATTTCAGCAGTCACTGTACACGCTCAAAGGTGGGAAAGTGGTGACCCGTGATGGAGAAGTGGTAACCGGGCTTGCAAACCGGACTTTCTGGTCAGATGTTCCCCAGCCTGACGGTTGTGATATCAGTGCCTCTCCCCGGTTTATTGAGAAGTTCACACGGTTTTACTCGATGGAACTGGAGAACTACCCGGTGCAGAAGGAGTATGTAAAACGGGGGGTTGCCCTTCCGGGGACAGGGGTGTCGTCATGATGCGGGTCACCCTGACCACAAAACCGAGAGAAAAACCATTCCTCCCGGTTGAAGCAGAATGTATCGTTCCGGAGAATTTTATCGGAAACCGCGATCTCTTTGTGTATGAGGGGAACAAAGAGAGAAGGCTTGAAGATCTCTTCTCAATCCGAAGAGACGGGAATGTGAACTCGCCAGAGAAAGTGATGGTCATTCTCCGCGGTGATACCGGGAGGATCAAACGGGTCGGTGAATACATGAGTTCCGGCCAGATCATCATCGAAGGGGATATCGGGATGCATTGCGGAAACTTCATGCGAAACGGGCAGATCGAGATCAAAGGAAATGCCGACGGGTGGCTAGGACGGGAGATGCGGGGCGGCTCCATTATCTGTCACGGAGATGTCGGGAACTACTGCGGGTCAGGATACCGGGGAGAGAAACGAGGGATGCGGGGTGGTACCATTGAGGTGTCTGGCAATGCCGGAGATTTTCTTGCGGAGAACCTGACAGGTGGTGAGGTTCATGTGCATGGAAATGCCGGAATGTTTGCCGGAGCAGAGATGCGGGGTGGCAGGCTGATGATTGACGGAGATGCCACCATGCCCGGGGCAAATATGACAAAGGGGACATGCATTGTGAGGGGGAGCGTGCATGCCATGCTGCCCACATTTGCATTTGAACGGGAGGAAGAGGGATTGCAGGTGTTCCAGGGAGATATTGCAGGGAGGGGGAAAGGCGAACTGAAGATTATGAAAAGGTCTGAGTAATACTCCCTAACATTTCCACAAATGAAAGACGGGCTCTTCGCTCATTGATTGATATTCCTTTCACAGGGTGGAAAAATGAGGATACAGGGAGCGGGGCCATGCAGGATATTTGGGATCTCCTACACTGATCCGGATGGGACACGGATTTTAGTACCCGGTAACAATCTCTTCGGCAGGAAGGGATGAGACCACATCTTCCCTGAATTTCTCAAACCCGATATCATCGAGTTGATCAGGCAGGAGGATATTCCCCCAGGCTCGCCGGTATACCCACTGCACTATCTTTTCGATGCATAAATCTACCGTTTCCGGGCTTTTTACCGTGACAAAATGGTGACCGATCTTCGGATGGCGCCCTCTTCTTCCTCCGACGGTGATATGGTATGCTGCCGGTTCTGCTTTGATGATATGGAAGGGACAGCAGTTGATACACATAC
>CAZXRT010000235.1:0-4313 GCA_964642535.1 uncultured Methanospirillum sp. | reverse complement strand
GCTCTCTTGTCTGAATATAGTTATTCCCGTACGCAGCAAGAGCCATGATTGCATCAACAGCACCTTTAAATTCATATGACTCAACGAGGCCGGACACCGTGCTGATGGTCTCGCGAATCCGATCCCTGACCCCTGGTTCAACCCCGGCATCAGGAACTCCTCCAAACTGTTTCTGCGAGAGATGAAGGGACCGGTACACAAAGTTGCCAAGAGTATTGACGACTTCAGAGTTGATCCGCTCAAGGTATAATTTCCAGGAGAAATTCATCTCCTTAGTATGGCTCGTATATGTCAGGATGTAGTACCGGAGATAGTCTGCAGGCAGACCCTGATCCAGGTAGTCTTCATTGGTCCAGACAACATACCCCCGTGATTTGGAAAATTTATGATCATCGATCTTCACCATGCCGGAGGCAACCACTGAATAGGGTGAACCATATCCAGCCCCTTTCAGCATCGCAGGCCAGAACACACAGTGATGATAGGTGATGTCCTGCCCGATGAAATGTGTTACCCGTGACTTTCCCTCACACCAGTACTCTTTCCAGTCGGTGCCGGCTTTTTCTGCCCATTCTTCAGTAAACCCGATATATCCGATGGGAGCATCAACCCAGACATAGACAACAAGATCGTCATGACCGGGAAACCGGACACCCCATTCCAGAGTCCGGGTGATGCACCAGTCACGCAGTTCCTCATTCACCCATCCGAGGGCATAATTAATGGCATTGTCCGTCCCTTTCAGGTCCTTCAGGAATTCCTTCAGATAATCCTGGAATGCAGAGAGCCTGAAGAAGAAATGTTCCTGCTCCCTGAATTCTGCAGGTGTCCCACAGATCCTGCAGGTTGGCTTCAGGATCTCGCCAGGTTCAAGGTGCTTCCCGCACCCCTGGTCACACTCATCCCCCCGTGCCGGTTTACTACAGTGGGGACAGATCCCCTCAAGGTACCGGTCAGGAAGGAATTTTCTGCACTTGGGACAATATGCCTGTTGAATCACCTTCGGATAGACATATCCGCCATCAATCAGGCGGGTAACCATATGACGGGCACGGGCATGGGTAGCAGGGTCATCAGTCATCCCGAAATGGTCAAAGATAACATTCATGCGCCTGAATGTCTCGGCAAAGTGTGCATGATAGCGCTCAGAGATCTGGCGGGGGCTTACCCCTTCCGCTTCTGCACTGACGACAATAGGTGTCCCATGGTTGTCTGAACCACAGATAAAAACAGCATGCTCTCCTTTTCTCCGCATAAACCGGACATAAAAATCAGCAGGGACATACGTCCGCAGATGTCCGAGATGGCAGGGACCATTGGTATAAGGAAGTCCACACGTAACTAACAGAGGCCTGCTGTTCATTACGTACATTTTTGGGATTGATAACATAAATAAGATCATCAGAAATGAAGAAAAAAATCCGGTTTTCAACGGTTTCCATCGGATCAGAGCCAGATAAGCCGGAAATCCCGGAAGTTGCCGCCTTTATCAGGTCACACCGGGGTGTCGAAGCAGATCTTATCACTTTCTCCCTGGCACAATCTGTCACTGCCCAAAAAGGTGCACGAATCAATTCTATCTGTGCAGGAGGACTGTTCTACCTGCCCAGAGTGGAATCAGCCCTTTCCAACAGCACCGGAGAGTGGCTGCATAATTCATCATCTCTGGTCAATGATGCCAGGATTATGACCAGGATAGCCGGAACGGTATCAGCGGCACTCCCTGCACCTCAACTTTCTACAACTTCACCCCCCCCTGATGATGAAGAAACGTATGCAGATTATTGTGATGAATTCGGAGATCTTCTCAGGGATATGCGGGATGCTGGAATTAAAGGTCATGTCCTGCATATCAAGTCGGTACAGGAGATAGAATCCGAGCGACTTGCATCAAAAAAGACGGAGTTCATCGCCCCCGATGGAGATTTCTCCGTACAGGGAGATCTTCTCGAGTTTCAGCGGACCCTGACTCTGAACAATTCACATGTTTCGATGATCTGCGGCCTTATGGAGCAGTATGACATTCGTTCCATCGTCATCATCAATCCTGATGAATCAGGACTCAAAACTGTCCTGGAATGGGTTGATCCTGATCAGGTATTCGCCGGAGGATATGGAGCTGGTCCGGAGGAGGCGTACTGGGAAAAGATTGCAGAAAGAGCAGCGGTCTCCATTGAGACCGGGTAAAGGAGGGAATTAGTTCTGGTCTGCAACTGCAGATAATCGGGGAAAATGCCGGTTTCGTTTCATGATTTTTAGAAGAATCTTATCCATCAGGGTGAACCGGATAAATCCGCCTGCGGCATGTGGATGCCCCCCTCCCCCAAACTCACGTGCCACCAGGTGACTGATGGGCGGAACAGAGCGGATGGAAAATTTCCCGGATTCTAATACAAGAACCTCGATATCTGAGTTCAGTTCTTTTCTCAAATATGCAGCCGTTTCACTCGGATACCCATACATGGGGGAGACAACCATCCGGTACTTTGAACCGATAATCGTCGATGCACGACGGGTTTTTTCCATCACCTTCTGCATCTCCCGCATAATATCCTCGTATTCACTGCGGATATGCCCGTTGTCAAATACCCCCATCATGAGCATATCCCTCACATGGTCACGGTTCTTTTCCCGCTGCAGAACAAGACCGAGAACCCCGGAACGTGGATCCTTGTGCTTCCAGAGATCATAATCACAGACGACCAGGGCAATCTCCTCTGCGATCACATCTTCAGGGGCAAGATCAAGGGTGCAGACGCCACACGCACAGCGACCGGTATCGATATGGAGATGGTCTACAATTCTGCGAACGAGGTTGATCTCATCTTCATTCCACCGGTGATGATCCCGCCATTCAATCCTCCACCCCCGCTGTTTTATCCTGCGCAGGTGTTGCTCAACACCCCGCCGGTATGAGAGATCGCTGATACTCAGTGTATCCCCGTTTCCTGCGATCTGCGAAATGATATCCAGGTACATCGGAAACTTTCCGACTGAGCTCCAGAGAGTATACACACCTTCTTTCCTATACCGGATCCGGTGCACGGCATCAGCGCCGACTGCGTCAAAGTCATTATGAGTCAGATGAACAATATGGGCGGTCCGAAGGGCTATATCAGCGGAAATTGCTGCTGTGTCAGGCTCCTTCCTCCCTTTCCTGAAGAACATTGAATAAATATCAGGTCCGGAACCTGATAATACGAGTGTTTTGAATCAGATGGGTGTCAAGAAAAATAATAAAATTTAATTACCCCAAATGCGTATCTGTATAGTCGCGCCTCAGTAGCTCAGACTGGGAGAGCGCCAGACTGAAGATCTGGTTGTCCCCGGTTCAAATCCGGGCTGGGGCACTTTTCATTTTTGTTTTTCATTGTGATTTCTCCTTTCTGTCAACCAACCATTAAAAAGTACGGGCCACTATTTGTCGTCCTGAGATATCACAGGGATCACAATTTCTTGAACTGCCAGCGATGCACCCTATTCCGCACCTGGTGAAATCACCAACAGCCATACAAAGGCTGACGTCCCCCGTTTGGACATATATCTGATCCAATATGCCAGAAATAAAAACCATACAGGAGAATAGTCCGTAGATTGGGGAGAATTTGCAGCGACATATTTAATGCAACAGGGAGCCCTGTTTTTATGCCTATTTTCCCATAAAACCCCATGGACAGATATGAATATACTTTTTCAGGAACAATAATTCACTACCGTTTGGAAGCTATCCATCTTTGATAATAGCACTCCCATCGGGTTTTGAAGAGGACATTTAATGAACGCACGAATAGCAGTAATTCTGATGGTGCTTGTTGCAAGTGCATTTATTGCACTGCCGGCATCAGCAGCACTCAACAAGATCAGCCAGGGAGGCGACGTCTTCATTGGTGAGAAGGGTCTTGATGTGTCTGCTGCAGTCGGCTCTGTCAATCAGATTGCATGGTGGCAGCCAGGTACCAACTCCGCTACCGAGCAGCCAGCAGACATTGAGTCAATCACTGATGCTTCCACTTTCTATGTATCTCCGGATATCTTCACTGGAAGAACCGGTATCTGGTACGTATGGAATGGAACTGAGAAGGGCAACCCGGCATTCAATGTCAAGGATCAGTCCCTCAGTCTGCGCATCTGGGATGCAACCGCAGGTGAAGACATCAGCGGTAAGGCAATCCCGGTCGGTAACTACGCTAACTTCATCGTAGAGACCAACATGCAGAGCATTGCAACCCGTGCAGGATATACAGCCGCTGACGGCCCGTTCAAGATCAAGGTCAAGACCGCAGACGGTGGTGTATACCAGCAGCTCGTTGGAA
>CAZXRT010000234.1:0-4328 GCA_964642535.1 uncultured Methanospirillum sp. | reverse complement strand
CCAGGGTTGTTATCAGAACTGATTCATCATCGCGGTATGCGTTTCTGACGATCCCGACCGGGGTCTCCGGGGGGAGATGCTCCCTGGCAAGGTCAATCGCCTCTCCGAGCTGATCGGTCCGTGTCCGGCTTTTCGGGTTGTAAAGAACCACGGGTATCCGGACAGAAAAGAGGGCAGCAAGCCGTTTTCTGATCACCTCACGGGGAGTAAGCAGGTCTGACAGGCTGATTACGGCAAAATCCCCTGATAATGGTGATCCAAGTCGTGCTGCACCTGCTGTTGCTGCAGTAATCCCGGGAACGATCTCCACGGGAATGGGCTTGCCGGAATGACTGAGGACCTCAAGGACGATACTTGCCATCCCGTATACTCCGGGATCCCCTCCCGAAACCATGGCCACACTCCGGGTTTGTGCGATTTCAATGCATTCCTGAGCCCTATCGACCTCTTTTCCCATTTTACTTCTGATTACTTCCTTTCCCTCAAGAAGGTGGCTGATCTGATCAATATAAAAATCGTTTCCGATAATGACAGATGCATCGCGGAGAATTTTTTCAGCCCTTCCTGTGAGCATTTCTGCGGATCCCGGGCCGATCCCGACAATGTACAGCCTTGCTTCCTGTTTATCTGGCAAAGGCGATGGTGACGTTTCCATTGATTTTCTTCTCCATAATGAGTTCTTTTTTATATGAAACTGCCAAAGCAGCCGGCTCTGCAACACCGGGAAGGCCGAATCTTCCGGCCGCTGAACCAGAGACCGGGCTTTGGCTGCAGAGTGCATGCTTATCAAGGAAGATGAGGTTCCCGCCGATCTCCCTGATAGCCTCTGTAAGGCTCATTTCGTGTAGTTTCAGGGTAGTTGTTGCGTATATTGCGATATCTGATCTCTTCAGCCCTGCATGGGCAAGGCTTTCATCGATTGCTGTGATGATCTCTGATGCCGGAGTTCCTCTCCGGCATCCGATTCCGGCGGTGTAGGGGGCATCAGAAACCAGGAATGTTACTCCCGGCCCAGCGATCACCATCCCCGGACCAGGAACTGTGAATATTCCTGCGGTTCCGGTGAGAACTGCAGCATTTGATGAACGGGTTGATTCAGTGTTTACAATTCGGAGATGTCTCTCTTCTGCGGTTTTTTCTGCTGAATCCCTGCCTGTTGATTCTGTGGCAGTCGTCACCACCGGTGTAAGGCCCAGTTTTTCTTCAAGTTCATATGCCAGACTGTTAGCTCCATGATGACCTCCTGCAAGCGGGATTGCATATCGCATATCCGGACTGATCACCACAACCGCCGGGTCTTTCCATTTATCATTCAGGAGGGGGGCAATCTTACGGACGACTATCCCGGTTGCCATCATGGCAATGATCCGGTCGGCCTGGCTGAACGCTTCTGCAAAGACGTTCTCATGGTACGGAAGGAAGGTCCCTCCGGTAACACGGGCTATTTCCTGTGCCTGTGAGGCGAAATACGGGAGAGCGGTGACCACGGTCAGGGTCATGAATAGAGGTCAGATCTGATATGGCCCGGAAGGTCTTCTCCGAAGACCTCTCCGATGAGAAGAAGGGCTGATTTGGTGATCCCTGCCTCTTTTGCCTGCTCTGAAATGGTCTTTACCGTTCCTTTGATGATCTTCTGGTCCGGCCAGGTCGCGTGATACACCACTACTGCCGGGGTGTCAGGCGGATGTGATACTTTTTCGATAACCTCTGACAGGCGGTCTGATCCTAAAAATACTGCCATTGTCTCTCTGAACTGGGAATACTCATGGATATGATCGCGCTCCAGGGTCTTTCCTGCAGGCCGGGTGATGATGACTGATTCTGATACTCCTCTGAGTGTCAGCTGGGCTCCGAGCGCTGCTGCGGCACCAAAGAGGGATGAGACACCGGGTATCACCTCTGCCCTGATCCCCTCTGCCATGAGGAGCTCCATCTGCTCGACAATCGCTCCATACAGGGCAGGGTCTCCAGAGTGAAGGCGAACCACGGTTTTGCCCTCACGCGCAGCCCTGACCATGAGAGGGGTCATCTCTTCGAGTGACATTCCGTTACTGTCGTACTTCTCCGATGCGGGAGATCGGGAGACCAGGTCAGGATTCACCAGCGATCCGGCATAAATAAGCAGATCTGCGGATCTTATCATCCGATCGCCTTTGACGGTGATCAGATCCGGGTCTCCGGGTCCGGCACCAACAAACCATACGGTATTCATGATTTTTTCTCTGCGAAGAGGAGGGAGAAGTAGTTGCTCTCTTCAGGAAGATCATCATTCCACACTTTCATTCCCTCCATATACATCCGTTCTACCAGCACAAACCGGCAATAGCCTTCCTCCCTGAGCTTCTGTGCAGTTTCCCTTGGTCTGGTGACCTTCATCTGGATTCTTGCCGTCTCCGGTGTTCCGTCTGATATGGAAAACCCCCCGCTGATTGGGATCCCGGTGACGGATGTCAGGGCAGTAACTGAGCTGACCCCGGGAACTGTCGTGATGGGAATCTCGGGGTATCGTTCCCTGATGATCACGCACAGACGAGAGAACGTAGAGAAGATGTTAGGATCACCGATGATACCAAATACGGCATTTCCATGCGCAGCGACATCGGCAATGATGAGGGCATTGTCCGCGATCTGCCGGGATATTTCCTCTTCGTCCCGACTCATGGGAAAGGGGAGTTCTACAGGTGTACAATATGGTTCAACCAGTTTTCGTGCGATTCCTCCGGGAACAAAAACTGTATCCGCTTCTTTCAGATATCGAACCGCACGAAGGGTCAGGAGTTCAGGATCTCCGGGACCGAGACCGACTGCGGTCAGCATCAGGGTGTTCCTCCGGTGATGATATAGACCGGATCCAGGGGCCGGAACATGATTCCTGATCCAATGGGGTGACTTCGCGCGATGTTTGCCATGATTACATCCCTGAACATGTCATGTTCGCGTAATGTGGTGACTGCGGTATGGACTGTTTCAAGCATCACTGCGTTTATGACCAGGGTTCGGACATGAAGGGCAGAGAGTGCAGCAATTACACCTGAAAGCCCCTGCGATCCCCCGATAAAAGCAGTATCCAGGGAATCGAGAGTTGAGAGAAATGCAGAGTTTTCTGCCTGATGAACGGTGATATTCCTGATATTTTTTGATAATGCCTCATTTCGTGTCCACTCGCACGCGCTCTCTCTCCTGTCCACCGCATGAACACATTGTACCTGCGTTGATGCCTCAAAGGAGACTCTGCCGGTCCCGCACCCTAAGTCAGCAAACGTATCCGACCGGCATAAACCCAGTTTGTGGAGGGATATGGCCAGAATCTCATCCTTTGTAGGTCCTCCCGCAGGAGGCCCGGCAGTACTTTGCATATTCATAAACTGCCTATCTATTACTCCGTCCTCACAAAAGAGGTGAGGTTTTTAGTGCCGGGATTCAGCGCCCTTACCGGGGCGTATCTTTCTGACACGAAAAACTGCATGCAAAAGAATTCATAACTTTTCCAAAGCCCTGGGTTGAATTATCCCGATATGCGAAAGCCCTTCTATCCGCTCCCTTTTCAGCCAGAGAAATGATTCGTCAGTTTTTCCCGGCGGTTATGAGAAATATCTGTCAATGCCGGGAGATGATCAACAGGATGAAAAAATGAAGGGATATTTCTCGCAAATTCCGATTTCAGAGGTAGCCCCCGCGTTTCAGCCATTCTACCTGGGGCTTGGTATACCGGTAAATGATATCCGCCTTGTCGTCCTGAAAATTCCATGGGATAACGATTAGGATATCTCCTTCCCGGATCCAGACTTTCTTCTTGATTTTCCCCTTTATTCTTCCCATCCGGGTGATCCCGTCTACGCACTTCACCCTGATGTGGTTGGCGCCCATCATCAGTTCTGCGAACCCGAAAATCTCACGATTTCTTTCGTTTGGAAGACGAACTCTGATGACTTCATCAGGTGCTCCGTTGTCCTCCTGAAATTCAAAATTCTGCGTAATACCACCTCTGAAATCGAATTTCCCAGTTAGGTTAAGTAATAAATTTCAATTTTTTCTTCAATAAAAACTTTTTTACAGTTTTTCATCCGGATGGATGAATTGGCCCGAATCATTATCGCCGTTTTTTCCGGTTCAAGGTATTTTGTGCGGGATAAATTGTAATGAAATGGCTGCCTGTTCTGGTTCTCTGTCTGGTCTGATAGATGACTGCATGTGGTTACTAGGGAAACAGAGTTACAGAATGACTCATCAGGATCATTTCGGCACGTATATATGAGACTCAATACAACGTTAATATCCCACGCTCACCACGAGCGTGCAACGCGGTAATTCTGTTGAATCGCCGGGGC
>CAZXRT010000233.1:663-4332 GCA_964642535.1 uncultured Methanospirillum sp. | reverse complement strand
CCGGTTCTGGTCATCAGCCGCTGCATCGAGTTTGATGCATGCCGGTATGACGGGTCGAAGATCCCCTCACCCCTGGTTGTACGGCTCAGGGAGTTTGCGGACTGTATTCCGGTATGCCCGGAGGTTGAGATCGGTCTTGGCATCCCCCGTGAGACAGTCAGGATCGTCAGGACAGACGGGGCCGATCACCTCATCCAGCCGGCTACCGGACGTGATGTCACGGAAGAGATGACAGCATTTGCCGGCCGGTTCCTCGGCTCTCTCCCACCTGTTGACGGTTTTGTCCTGAAGGGAGGATCCCCCACCTCAGGACTTCGGGGTGTCAGGGTATACCCGTCTTCTGGAAAATCCATGGCAACCGATAAAACCGCCGGATTTTTTGCACGCGAGGTGATCCGAAACTACCCGAAAGTGCCCGCCGAGGATGAGCTGAGGCTTCGAAACCACCGGATCAGGGATCATTTCCTGACCGCTGTCTATACCCTTGCCGCATTCAGGGAGGTCGAAAAATCAGAAAATCGTGAGCGTCTGGCAGAGTTTCATGCAGGAAACAAGTACCTGCTGATGGCATGTCACCAGCAGAATCTGAAAAAGATGGGCAGGCTCGTCGCTTCCCGGGCCGGGATGGAGACCGGGGAGGTATATACCTCCTACCGGCAGCTGCTGCATGAGGCACTTTCCAAGGTACCCCGGTATACCAGTTATATCAATGTCCTTCAGCATATCATGGGATATTTCAGTGATACCGTATCACCTGCAGAGAAGGAATACTGCATGCAGGTGATTGACCGGTACCGCCAGAACCTGACTACCCTTGCAGAGCCCAGGAGTCTCCTGTACTCCTGGGTGATCAGGTTTGATAACCAGTTCCTGAAGAACCAGACGTTTTTTGCTCCCTATCCAGCAGACCTCGCTGATCTTCCTGAGGAGATAACTGACCGGGGCAGGGATATGTGGAAAGAATAAGAGGTTCTGTGCCATCCCTTTTCTCATCCATGATATCCATTTTTTACACATCACGGATTACACCTTGTTTGATCCTCTTTCAACTATCCAGAACCCTGATTGGTTGTTTCGCTTTTACTCTCTTAAGGACCAGGTTCCCGTGTACTCCATCGGCTGATCATTCAAAGAAACCTTTGTCCTTTCTTCCCCACCATTGAATCCGGCAGCACAATCATCCATCAACCGGGATGTTGTCTGACCTCCGGTCGGAGTTCCATACCACTGGTACGTCCCGTCAGGAGAGAGGATAGCCACAGCAGAAAAACTCTGATCAACGGAGTTGACGATTGTGCAGAGAGGATCTGACCCCCACGTTCCCCGACATTTTGTGATATAAGAAAAATGATCAGAGCCCTCGATCCGGTTTCCTCTGATGGTTCCCCGAAATGCTGACTGAAACCGATATGAATCACACTCAAAGAAAGAATCCGTTCGTGCAGGCACGATCTCGTCAACATCGATCGTCACCTCGCCATTGTTCACCTGATAGGCATATGCATGATCACTCCCATCAGGGGTTAAGAGAAGTGTACATACCGGAGGGATCAGATCATTCCCTTCTCCACCTGATGGCGGTTTCTCTGTTGGTGCCGGTGAAGCCGTTGAAAGTGATGAAGCAGGTCCGAAGAGGGAACCAGCATTTTCTTCAGCAGACATCACGGAATCAGTATCCTCTTGCTCCAGGCTGCTCAGTTCAGCAGGCTGCGTTAGATGAAGAGTTTCGGTTTCAACGGTATTCAGCTCTTCCGACTCATCGGAACGTGTTCCTGTCTCCGGTTCTCCGTCATGGTTCTCCTGTTCTGTGCTCTCATCACCCGAATCCGGAGAACTGACCCCGTCTACACCAGATGAACCTTCTGGCTTTGTGTACCGTGTCATATCAAGAGCATGGTTGTCAGGATCCTGCCATTCACTGAGGGGTATTCCATTGAGCGTATTCTCTTCAGAGGGTTCTCCCGGTTCTCCCGGCTCTCCTGCCTCTTCTTCCCTGCTATCTGGTATCTCTTCATCCCCGGTTGCGGGAGATGGTGATTCAGAACCAGAAGAAGAGTCTGCAGGCTGCAATGCGGCTTTATCATCCTGAAGCGGTAGAGTTTCTCCCGGCCCTTTCGCAGTATCATCAGACGAGGAGTCGTGGGTTTTCTTCTCCCGGGAATACCGGGTTTTATACTCATTCAGGATATCCTGCTCCTGCAGGGTGGAATACCAGTCTGCCCCTCCGTTAATTGAGTATTTTGTAAACCCCCACTTTTCAGTCTCTTCTTCCCATTCATCGCTGTCTAGCCCGTTAAACCGGCTCTCCTCCCCGACATCATAGGAGTCACCGTTCTGCATCCCGTCCTGGAGAGGATCAAACGTGACGATCCTCCTGTTGTCAGGGTCATACAGTGATATGACACCATGGTTGTTGTTGGGTTGCAGATGCGTCAGGGGAAAGAGATCGGTACCCCAGTATCCTGCCACAACCGGAACCCCCGTGGTGATCCCGGCTCCTTCAAAGATACCGGAGAGAGCCACTTCATGCCACCCGCATGCATAATCATCACTTGCACCGGACGAGAGCCCCCCCTTCTTCCTGGTTATCTGGTCATGATTCACCGGAGCTCCTGCCTCATGCAGGGATTTCATGTAGCAGGTATACAGAAAGGATGCTTTCTCGATGTCAGACCACGTGGTAACCGGCTCTCCGGCCAGTGATGCTTCAAGAAGGAGATTCTCTCCAATCTGCTGCCAACGCTCTTTCATCAACCGATCATAGGCTGCCTGCCGGGTCGGATCGCTGGCACTCACGGTAACCGGGATATCGGCCCGGGAAAAGACCGGATAGGTATGGGTATACTTTTCCGTGTACCCAAAGGCCGGGAAGGTAGCCAGGGAAAGGCCGGCAATCAGGATCAGCACGATACAGAGGATTGCTATCTTGTCCATGAGGTCTGATAGTTTTGGAAAGAAATAAGGATTTTCCCACTGTTGAAATTACAGGGGCCATTAGAATCACCTATCGCTCCTTACATCGGGATGTTTATCCTTCTTGGTCCCCGAGAGACCAGGTTCCTTTGTACTCCATGGTCGTATCATTCGGGGGGGATACGTCTGTTCCTGTTGCAAGACCGCCAGCTGCACAATCATCCATCCGCTGTTTGGTAATCTGACCACCGGTGGGAGTCACATACGACCGGTACGTCCCGTCAGGAGAGAGAATGAGAGTCGAGGATTCAGTCACATCAAATGAGAAGATGTTCGTGCAGGAAGACCCGGATTTGCCAACCAGGCCACGGCTTTTCTGGGGATGATGAATCATATGAGTCGAGCCCTCAATTCGGTTTCCTACGATCGTTCCCCGAAAAGAAAATTGAAACCGGTATGAATCATACTCCCAATCATCTATTGTGTAGGCAGGTACGATCTCATCAACCTCGATCGTCACCTCACCATTGTTCACCTGATAGGCAGATGCCTGATCGCTCCCGTCAGGGGTTATGAGAAGGGTACATACCGGAGGGATCAGATCATTCCCTTCTCCGCCTGATGGCGGTCCCTCTGTCGGAGCAGGTGATGCCGTTGAAAGTGATGACGCAGATCCGAAGAGGGAACCAGCATTCCCCTCTGCAGACATCACGGAATCAGTATCCTCTTGCTCCAGGCTGCTCAGTTCAGCAGGCT
>CAZXRT010000233.1:0-563 GCA_964642535.1 uncultured Methanospirillum sp. | reverse complement strand
CTATCTTGTCCATGAGGTCTGATAGTTTTGGAAAGAAATAAGGATTTTCCCACTGCTGAAATGACAGGGGCCTTCAGAATTCTCCCCTCACTTCTCCATCCCGGAAGTTGATTTCCAAAAGGGGTGTCATATCTCTTGAAATGCCATAAACGGCATGATGTGGCCTTCAGGATTTCCAGATCGCTACATCAGGGTTTTTTTCGTTATCCTTCTCCGAATCGCAACGACGAAATACCCACGAAGGAAAAAAATCCCAATTACCCGTCTTGTGGCGAATCGGATGGGTTCCCTCAGCAGAACCGGATTGATCAGAAGTTATAAACCGTAGTAGGCCTTCTCTCTCATCATAATTACATATCAATAATTTTTTTTGATTCGTGTTTGTATTTTTTGAATTTGGAGAAAAACAAGGGAATAATTGAGTTTGAAAAAAATTTTTGCACTTAGAAAAGAACTTGGAAGTAAGCGTTCAAATCGCGAACAGACTAACAGGGGCCCACTTCGGGAGGAACTCTTCAGCAGGGATCAACTGGAGAAGCATGCAAAGGAGATTGCAGGGTGTT
>CAZXRT010000232.1:266-4337 GCA_964642535.1 uncultured Methanospirillum sp. | reverse complement strand
GGATGCCGGTTGGGATTGAACCCGGGGATGCAATGACCCAGGACATGGTGGTCTTATCGTCTACTGCGCCAGTGACATCGATGACGGTGTCAATGGTAAAGATCTGGTTCTCGGGAGTCTCGTTTGGCAGCCTGTCTGCTGCTGCAAATCCGGATACTGCCACGAGGGCAACCAGTGCAACAATTGCTGCGAATGCGTACTTCATGAATTTCCTCCTACATTTCATGCTGATACTCTCAGCATCAACATAGACACGTTGTAATTCACGAGTTATATATTTTCTCAGATCCGGCCAGGTTTAGAAACTACCAGATTATCAGAGATTATGAGAAAAATCGGAAAATATGTGGGTTTCATCTTCGCAGGATAGTGATATACCCGCTATGACAGACCCGGGTTGAAGGCCGGGTTCCCCGGTCGCTCCGGTCAATATCACGCATGATGCATTCATATGACGCTACATCATGAAACAGACCGCCGGCTGTATCATAGGCAAGTGCCATCTGCTCAAAAAACGGAGTATAACAAGCCAGATAGCCCCCCGGTACTAACAGGGTGTGGGCATGCCGGATATGTTCAGCAGTTAGTCCGAGATCCAGATGGATGATCGTAAACCTGCCGGTCTCGCGGAGAATATCCCCGGTTATTATCTGCAGATTGTCAATCCCCGCATCAGTGACTGTTGAACGGGCAAGCTGCGCAAACTCCTCCTTCCGCTCATAGGAGACCACCTGGCCGGCTATTCCGGCGAAAAAGATTGCGGCAATCCCGGTTCCCGTTCCAGCATCCAGAACACGATCAGTCCTGTTCATCCCGGTAAGTCCGATAACAAGACCAATATCCCGGGGAAGCATTGGGGCACCGCTCCTTTTCGCATGCTCAAAATAGTCCGTCGCCCGGGGAAGTCTGATCACCAGCTCCTTGCCTGAATGGGTGAACACAGAGTCCCCCGCTTCCTTTCCGATGAGCTGGTTCAGGTCAACAAGACCGAGATCCGTCCCGATCTTTCCATCACAACCTCTCACAAACCAGTTTTTCCCCTGGCCGGTCAGAATCACACGGTCTGCGGGTTCAATCATTGCCGGATAACTTCAGAATGGCGTCAGCAATGTCACCATTTGATTCTTCAAGAGCCGCCCTGGCTTTTTCAGGAGAGACACCCGCCTGCTCTGCTACCAGACTCACATCTTCTTCAGGAACACAAAGAGAGGCCTGCTCAAACCGGGGTTCTCCGGTGATCTGCCAGGTGGTGATCCCCTGCATCTTCATGACGGCCACCTCTGCCTGGTCAAAAACATACCTGCCGGATGGAGTCGTGATCACGATCTCCTGTACATCATCAATCGGTCTGACATCCATTCCAAGCTGTTTCATCATCTGTTTCATCTTACGAGGGTTCATTCCCGGTATCATTCTCTATCCTCCTGATCTCTTCCTTTTCTCACCTGAACTGCCACCCCGGAGCCGGCACGGCACATCTCATCCCCGGAGATCTGGGCACTGCCAATCGCCTGAAGAGTACCATCACCAGTCTCAATCAGAACCTCATCTCCCGCCTGAATCAGGGTATCCGCATTCAGAACATGTTTGGCAAAAACACTCTTTCCAGCAGCGATATACGGACTGACATCATCTGCAATCCTGACCCGGTAAGAGGGGGAAGGCAGAATTCTGCACAGTCGCTCTGCTCCGGCCAGGCCAAGCGTGAGGCGGCCGTCATGAGCCCGAAGGGTGGCAAGACGACGTCCATCCAGCATAACCTGCCGGACCCCTCCCCTCCGGGAGGTGATAAACCGACAGGTATCAGGGAAGAGTGCCTCCCCGGTATCTTTACCAAACTGATAGTCAGCAAGGATTCGGACTCGTCTGAGCATATTGCTGCTGTAGTATTCGGTTGACATCTTCGATAAATTCTCGTTCCGCTTCACGCGGAATAAAAGCCCCTGCCGCAATCCGGTGCCCGCCTCCGGAGGACCCCTCAAAGCGTTCACATGCAAGACTCAGGGCTTTTTGCAGGTCAACTCCTCTTCCGACCACTTCAGGTCGTGTGCGCATGGAAATCTTGGTCTTCGAAGGATCCAGTGAATCCTCGCACATGATGAGGATGGGTTTGTCCGGATTCAGACGCGACAATGACATTCCTGCCCCAATCCCTACGATCGTATCAGGAAACCGATCTCCGACATGAATATACAACATGTGGGAGAGTTCAGATACACCGGTATCCGTGATATATGCCATAACCTCACGGATTTTACTCCGGTGGTTCCGGAGCATCTGTTCGGCCTCACGGTACGCACCAACCCGGTCACCCCGGCAGATCCTGCCACCCAGTTCAGGGCGCTTCCACCGCCCGCATGAGTTCAGCATTGTCGCAAATTCGGATGCATTCCGCAGGGATGCCTGTGATCTGCTCTCGTCAGAAAAGAGGTAATGATCAGCAAACAACCGATCCGTTGCCTTCCCATACGCAACCATCTGATCAATAACAGCACTGACCAGGATCTGTTTATCCTCAAACGCCAGTTCCTCCCACACCGGCCAACGGTTTGCAGATACCGGATGGATGCCGATTCGTTCAAGAAACCGTTTCGCCCCGTCGGGATCATGGGATACTCCCGGTATTTCAATATCATCAGAATAGGCAAGGGAGTTTGGAAGGGGCCGGGTTGAGATCCCATAAATATTCAGGTCGTGCTCCCATAACTCCACATTTCCATATCTGACACCGTCCTGCACGATGCTTCTGGCAGGACCCGTCAGGCTGAGATCCTCCCGATCCATCATATCCCCGATGTTCCCGACGATGGCAAGTTTTGCCAGATCGGTATTGATTCGATCCATTTCCCTGGCGACCAGATACGATACCCCGGCGGCAGACATCTTCTCATACCCATGAAGAAGACAGTTGATTTCAAGGAATCCTGCATCTGCAGGCTGACTGACATGGTGATCGATAATCACCACATTTTCAGGGTTCAACCCGGTTTCCATCAGAAGAGCCTGTTGCCCCGAACCAAAATCAGAGAAAATTTTCAGGGAATCATCATCAGGGATCTCGTGAAGAGTGAGAGGATCAAGCTGACGAAGAAACACAGAATGTACCGGAATTTCTGCACGGGAAAGAGCCTGAGCCAGAATGGCCTCGCTGGAAATCCCGTCGGCATCGATGTGAGAGATGACGGTGGCTGATCTGCATGAGCAGATATGATCAGCCGCTTCCCGTACATCCGATTCGAGACTCATTTATAGTAGATAGGAGAGATGTGCAGAAAAGAGCGTGTATCAATCATTATGCTCCGATAATCGCAACCAGGAAAGACCCGTACCCGGGCAGGAGACCTACATGGAAAGAGGGGAAGAGAGATTCTGGGAAGAGGACGATCAGATACGATTGTTTCTGGAGAGTGGGATTGTCAGTCCTGAACGGATGCGGGTGATCGATGCCAATGCCAGGGCTCTCGGGGTGTCAGATCTGCAACTGATGGAGGGAGCAGGGCATGCCCTGGCATCGGTAATCAGAAGGCATCAGCCCGGATCAGTCCTGATCCTCTGCGGATCAGGAAACAATGGAGGGGATGGTATGGTTGCCGCACGACTCCTGGCACGGGAGATGGATGTGACGGTATGCCAGTACTCAGGCACTCATCCGACTCCGGCTCTCATCCATCAGGAGGCTGCCCTGGTCCACTGTTCAGTCAGGATATGCAGGTTCCGAAGCAGAGAAGAACTTCTCATTCACCGGGAGCTCTTTTCTAGGGCCGATCTGATTGTCGATGCCCTTCTTGGAACAGGTTCAGGCGGGACCCTTCGGGAACCCCTTTATAGTTGTGTGCAGCTGGCAAATGATTCCAAAAAACCCATCATCTCCGCTGATCTCCCAACCCCGGGTATCATCCCCACCATCATCTGTGCCTTCCACCGGGCAAAGACGGAGAACGCTGAAGTCTACAGTATAGGCATCCCTGTCCTTGCGGAGATCTGTACAGGACCGGGCGATCTATTGTTGATCCCAAAACGTTCTCCTTTGGCCCATAAAGGAGCTGGAGGGTCTGTCCTGGTCATCGGCGG
>CAZXRT010000232.1:0-256 GCA_964642535.1 uncultured Methanospirillum sp. | reverse complement strand
AGGGGGCTCCATTCCTGGCAGGAATGGCAGCACTACGGGCAGGAGCAGATATTGTACGAATCGCATCTCCTGCCTCACTCCCGTTTCCTGACCTAATTCATGTCCCTCTCCGGGGGGATCAGATAGGGGTAGAGGAGACAGAGAAACTCTGCTCCTTATGCAGAGATGCCGATGTCGTGGTCTGCGGGATGGGATTGGGTTCCGGATCCCACCATGTCGTATCAACCCTGGCTCCGGAGTGCAGGAAAGCAGTTTT
>CAZXRT010000231.1:0-4338 GCA_964642535.1 uncultured Methanospirillum sp. | reverse complement strand
TAAATCCACGCAGCGCAGACAGCTTGATAGTCTGCTCGATGATATAAGCGACAAGTGCTAGAGGTAGCGCTAAGGCATTGTGCAGTAATTTTGTTGGGAATTTCCCAGGATCATTAGATTCATTCGATGAGATTGCATTAGATAGTAAACCATTAGAAACACTTATGAACAGCTGTACTAAAGAACTATATAATTGTGTATCAAGTGTATCGAGTGTAGGATCACCACGTGAAAAAGAAGATGTTGATAATGATAATTATATTCAAGGAATAGAAAAATTAATTGATACTATGCAAGGAACCCCATTTGCTGGTGTATTTATTGCCAATCATATCTCAACAGAACAACTTGAAGATATTAAAGCAGAATATGAATTGCTCTATTCAAAATTAGTGCCGTTTTTAAAGAGCGAACTTACTTTTAATGAAAGCTCAGCAGAAGGTGTTTCTAAGACTTTATCAGAATCCTTGAGCACGACATTGACAAAGAGTAAATCGAGTGCCTTGTCCACTGGTACTTCAGAAAGCAAGTCACATACTGAAGGACATGCTGTAACACATGCGGATACTTTTAGTATTGGAAAATCTTTTGGAAAAAGTGCAGGGATAAATGTGGGTGGAGTAAGTGCAGGTGGTTTTAGTTCCACTTCACTAGGCTATTCACATAGCATTGCTAGAACCAAAAGCTATTCAGATACGTCGACTTTTGGAACAACGAAGACTCAGACCAGTACAATTGGAGATTCAGAAGCTAAGGGAGAGATTAAAAGCATTGCGGACGGAAAATCATTGACCGAAACAACCGGAAGAAGCCTTCAAATTTCTTATATGAATAAAACAATTCAAAATATTTTGGACAGAATTGATGAACAGCTAGAAAGACTAAAGGAAAGCGAAAATTACGGAATTTTTGCTACAGCTGCATATTTTTTGGCTTCGGATCCTATGGCGTGCAAAATGGCGGCAAGTGCCTATAAGGGATTGATAAATGGAAATTGCACTCATGTAGAGAGAGCAAATATCAATTCATGGCAAGATGAAGCAAATGTGAAGATAATCAAGAAATATCTTAGAAAACTGCAGCATCCGGTATTTGCATTTGATAAGGAAAATATTGTTACACCAGTATCCGTCGTTTCGGGCAGAGAATTGGCAGTACAATTAGGACTCCCAAGAAAATCAATACCTGGAGTATCCGTTGTTGAAACCGCAGCATTTGGACGAAATATTGATACTGATTCAAAAAAGAAACAGCGTTTCATTGAATTAGGAAACTTATATCATATGGGACGTGAAGAAGAAAGTGCTAATGGAAAACTTCCAGTTAAGTTGAATTTGGATAGTTTAACAATGCATACTTTTATTACTGGTTCTACAGGTTCAGGTAAATCCAATGCAATATATTCTATAATAGAAAGAATTCTTGAAAAAAATACAAATTCAGATCAAACTGACAAGATACATTTCATGGTAATAGAACCTGCAAAAGGTGAATATAAGGATAAATTTGGACACTATAAAGATGTTATGGTGTATGGTACAAACAAAAAGAAAACAGATCTACTTAGAATAAATCCTTTTTCTTTTCCGAAAGATATACATGTCTTGGAACACATTGATCGCCTTATAGAAATATTTAATGTGTGTTGGCCAATGTATGCGGCTATGCCAGCAGTATTAAAAGATGCAATTGAAAGATCATATATCAATGCGGGATGGGATTTGATTGAATCTGAATGTAAATATGAAGAAAAATATGGAATGTGCATGTTCCCTTCATTTATCGACGTATTGAAAATGATAAATCTTGTTATGGAGGAATCGAAATATTCATCTGATAGCAAGGGCGATTATACAGGTGCATTGTGTACGCGAATTAAATCTCTGACTAATGGAATTTATGGCCAAATATTTACACCAAACGAGCTAACATCGGAAGAATTATTTGATGAAAATGTCATTATTGATTTAAGCAGGACTGGTTCGATTGAAACAAAATCGCTAATTATGGGCTTACTTATAATGAAGATGCAGGAATACCGAATGGCATCACAGGTGGAAAACAACAATGGATTAAAACATTTGACGGTTCTTGAAGAAGCACACAATTTGTTGAAAAGAACATCATCGGATCAGAGTTCAGATTCGTCAAATTTATTAGGAAAATCTGTAGAAATGCTTGCCAATTCGATAGCAGAGATGCGAACCTACGGAGAAGGTTTTGTTATTGCTGATCAGGCTCCAGGATTATTAGATATGGCGGTTATTAGGAATACTAATACAAAAATAATTTTAAGACTTCCGGATATGTCAGATCGTGAATTAGTAGGCCGTGCAGCATCTTTAGATGATAATCAAATAGTGGAATTGTCAAAACTTAAGACAGGAGTAGCGGCAGTTTATCAAAATAACTGGTTAGAACCAGTACTGTGTCATATTCACCCTTGTAAAAAAGATGAGCAACCATATAAATTGAATGATTTGATAAAAAAAGAGAGTGACAATGCAATAAAAGCAGAAATCATCGATTACGTGATGTTACCAGCACCAAAGAAGTTAGAAATTGACTCAGATAAAATTGTACAACTTGAAAAATCAATTTATAGATTACAGATTGCGTCAGATACAAAAGTAGATTTGATGAGGTATTTCGAAGAAAGAAATCCTGATAATATTCAAAAACTTCGGAGTAGAATTGTATATAGCATTTTCAACTCTGAGATGGCGTTGCTCCTATCGAACACAGAAAAACATGATATAGGGTCTTGGAGAAATATTATGCTTGACAAGTTAGAACCGAACATTGATTCATTTGATCAAGTGGAGCAAGATAAAATTTTGGCAATCATTGCTAATGAACATGCGGAAAGAGAGAGAACACAAGAATCTGTAGATATAAAAGAAGACTTAATAAAATACATTAAATTACATCAGGCGTAAGGAGGTGTCATAATGGCTGGTTTTGGAGAAAAAATGGAAGGTGAAAAAATGCCGGAAATACCATCTCCTATTATAGAAGAAAATCCGCAATCTGGACAAGATTTTAAGGGTCTGTTTGAAGATGACTATGAAGGAATGGACATACAGGAAGCACCTGAACATGAACAACAAATTGATCCCGATAAAGAATATGCATCTTTGTTTGAGGATGATTTCGAAAAAAAAGAGGATTCCGATAATCAAGATAATAACAGAGATGCCTCTAAAGATGAAAGAAAAAATCAAGAAAATTCATTAGACACAAATGATAAACAAAACACTTTAGAATCAAATGAACAACCTGAATATGATGAAGATGGTACAAGAGAATTAACAGAAGATGAAAAGCAGATGATAAAGGATAAACTTGGTTGGTCAGATGAAAAGATTGCACAGAAATGTAGGATTGATAAAGATGGTGTAGTTCATTTTAAATGTCGTTCGGAAAAAGGAAATGACTCGGGAATAGAATATGAGAAAAAGACCATTGAGATTAATGGTGTGAAAATCGAGGTTACTGTTCCAAAATTTGATAGTAAATTTGATACACAGTTGTCGGAGGAAAACTACGAGAGTTCCAATTCTAAACAATTTTCCGAGTGTAACAAGAAACTAAAAGAGGCAATTGAGAATGATCCAGAATTAAAAGCACAATTTACAGATGAGCAGCTGGAGGACATAGCCAATGGAGATACGCCAAGAGGTTACACATGGCATCACAATGAAGAGCCAGGAAAAATGCAATTGGTAAAAACAGAAGACCATGATCAGTGTATTGGAGGAGCTCCCCATACAGGAGGCAATTCATTATGGGGTAATAAGGCAAGAGAAAAAACACAGGAAGGAGTTCAATTCTGATGAATATTATATGTAGAAATATTACAAAGATAAACGATGATAGTATTATAGAAAGACTGGAAGACAAATATGATATTAGTTTTCCAAAGTCAATTAGAGAGTTCTTTTTGAATAATAATGGAGGAACACCTCTAAAAAAAGAAATCACTGTTAACGGAACAGAATATGAAATCAGGTGTTTCCTGTCCTTTAATGATGATGAGTATAATAGTATAAAAAAACCATTAGCAACATTTCAGGAAAATACCCATGGTAAAATCGCACCTGTTGCAAAAGATTCAGGCGATAATTACTTTTGTCTGAATGTAGAAAATGAAAAGGTTTATTATTGGGATAAGGATGAAAATATGTATTACAACTTAGCAGATTCCTTTGACGACTTTATAAAATTATTGCTTTAGAATTTTTAAAAGAAAGTATTATGTGGCATGAATAACGCTTGATACTTTCTTTTTTATTTATAATTATAAAATCTTTAAATGATTTAAATAGAATGACATAT
>CAZXRT010000230.1:0-4341 GCA_964642535.1 uncultured Methanospirillum sp. | reverse complement strand
GTGAGGCCAAGGCCTGAATTTTTCCCATATCCATGCATGAAAATAAGTTCTTTTTCCGTATCACGAATTCCAGACCCGTCATCTGATATGGTGATGATCAGGTCTGCATCCCTCACCTGGGTTGAGATCTTGATCCACGAGATTTTGTCTCCGTGCCGGATTGCATTTTCAAATAGGTTATATATCACCTTCTGGAAAAGCGGATCTGCCAGTATAGTCACCGGCAATACTTCCACGATGATCTCCACCTTCTCATGGGACAGAGAACCGATTGCCTGATCAATCATTGCCTCGAGAGATTGCCATTCCGGATGATGCAGCCCGATCTCATGATACTGATGGGAAAATTTCAGGTGACTGGCAATCTTTTCTACAAGATCCAGACAGGTGATAATTCTGGGATCATCAGGAGTCGCTGCTCCGTCCTCCCGGATAATGGAAAGATATCCATGAAGAGGAGTAACCAGATTACTGATATCATGCCTTGTAAGGCGGCTGAGAAGATTGATCTTCTCATTTGCGATATGAAGCGCTTTTTCAGCGGCTTTTCGAGAGGTAATATCTCTCAGGATAAGGATAATCCCTGCAGGATTTCCGCTCGGATCAGAGACCACGGATCCTGAAATGCTCACTATGGGTGAGCCTGATTCATCAAGAGTGGCCTCAATATCTGATACCTGCCGGGTCTCCTGAATTTGTTCTTCTATCTCCGAATTGACATATTCAGGCAGAATTGTTTCAATTCTCTGACCACAAATGTTCTGTCTGCTCTTTTGCAGCAGCTTCTCCCCGGAGGAATTTATCGTATTGATACACCCGTCCCGGTCCAGAAGAATCAGCCCGTCCGGCATGGTCCTGATGATATTGGTTGCTGCAGACTCCGGACTCAGGATAAACAGGTTGTAGCGGAGGATCGCATAGGTGATGATAACCGAAAATCCGAGAATTCCGATAAATACCACATTCGGGAGGAATATTTTATGAAATGGAAAAATAACGGCAGAAAAGGATCCCATCCCCAGAATGAGAAGAAAGCCGATACTGATGAAATAATAATGGGTCCGGTTTTTTTTCAGGGAAGCGAGATGCCATGATCTGATACCAAGATATACCCCCCAGGTCATGATGAGAAGGAAGTAAATGGTTTCAATAAAGTATACCGGATTAGCATCCTGTGGGGTGTAGTAAAATCCCCCATCCGGCAGACACCTGATGACATAGATATAATCGGTAAACACCCCGATAATACCAAAAATAATGCCAGGAAGATACAGCAGAAGAAACAGGATATAGCGGTTTGTCCGGGATGATAGCGGGTGTCCGGTATAGGTGAGGATAAAATGAATCGTCATGACGATGACAAGTGTCCAGAAAGAACTTGCCTTCAGCCAGAAAAGAGCCCCTTCACAGGTACCTGATTGCCATATCAAATATTCTCCGGCAGCCCAGTATGATGCACCCATCATAATGGCAAAAAACTGTCGGTTTACCGGTGAATCAGAGTTTTTTGCATATACAAAAATGCCCAGACCGTACGTTATTATCGATGAAAGAAGGCAGAACGGAACAAGAACAAGTTGTAATTCCATGTTTTCTGCAACGAAAAAATCCCAGGAACCTGATATTTTCAAAGATATCAGGACATCGCAGATTCAGTTTTTTATTACCTTTAGTTTTATATATGTATTATTGTATAAACAGTATGATCGTATAAACCGATAATCACCTAAAAGAAGTAAGGAGAAGGTCGGCAAAATCAGAATCACATCATCTGAAACATACCTAAATAAGAAGAGATTCTATCTTTTTTCGTTAAAAGCAGGCTGGGATTATTGTTTTTATTACATCCCCTGCATCAATCAGAAGAATATATTAGTATCCTAATCATATCTGAAACAATTCAACATATCCCTCATTCATCATTACCCATACGTGAGATTTTCCCAGTGCCTGATTTTCCTATTGGACGATCATGAAAAAGACAGAACCGGCAGGATCGAATTCCCACACGGACAGTGTATCTGATTCAGGTACCATGGATTTGGAAAAACCGGTCAGTGGTTTTTTTCACCGGTTCAGGTTTCAGACTCTGCTGACCATCAGCATCGTCCTTGTCTTTACTCTTGCCATTGGCAGCACGGTAATTCTCTCCTTTCAAAACAGTCAGTATGCTGTCAGTGATCTTGCCGGTCAGTTACAGGACACGGTTGCAGATTCCATCGATACTCACCTGAACACCTACCTGGATACTCCCCACCAGATAAACGCTCTCTGTCTTGACAGCATCAATACCGGGGAGATATCAATTGATGACAGTGTTGCATTAAAGCGTCATTTTCAGGAGTTGTCATACCGTTTTCCGACCGCTGAATCGATCTGTTTCGGCAATGAAGAAAACGGGAACTACACAATCGTTTCTGCTGTCGGAGGAAAAGGACTTGCGAACGGTACTGAACGGTTCTGGTCATTCTCCGGACCTGCGACAAATTATTCCCTGATCGAATTTACCATCAACAGGCAGGGGGAGATACTCGAAAAGACCCTGACGATCCCTGACTACGACCCACGCACCAGACCCTGGTATAAAAAAGCCGTTCAGGCAGGAAAACCGGCCTGGTCAGATATCTATATGTGGCTGGAAGGAGTGGTCAGCATTGATGCCACTGTACCGGTCTATTCTGGAAGTTCTCACCTTCTGGGAGTGTTGGATACATCACTGACCCTCACCGGAATCGGAGAATATCTCCACGAAATGAACATCAGCCCTCATGGTCAGGCTTTTATCATGGACCGCGAAGGGTTGCTCATCGCATCTTCTACCATCAGAGAACCATATACCCGAACCAACGGGGAACTGGTCAGGCTTTCCGCTCTTGAATGTGAGGATCCCCTTGTCAGGAACACTGCAAAATATCTGATTGATAAACTGGGAAAATCTTTAACCATATCTGAAAAAATCCAGGAGACCCCGGTCATCGGGGGAGAAAGGCACTTTGTTCTGGTTACTCCCTATAAGGATGCATATGGCCTGGACTGGCTGATCGTGGTTATTATTCCGGAATCGGACTTCATGGGCAAGATTAATCAGAACACCCATCTGACTATTCTTTTAACCATTCTCTCCATCACAGTCACCATTATCATCTGTATTCTTCTTGCCCGGTGGATTACAACCCCGATATTATCCCTGAATCAGTCAGCACGAGCTCTTGCCAGGGGTGAATGGACAAAAAAGCCGGTTATTCATCGTCATGATGAACTGGGTGAACTTGCCCAGTCATTTGGAAACATGGCAGATCAGCTCAGCATCATGTTCTCGTCTCTGAAGGCATCTGAAGAGCAATATATCAGCCTATTTCAGTCATCTGCCGATGCAATTCTCCTTTTTGAGGGAACAACCCTGATCAAGATGAACAGAGCGGGTGAAGAGATGTTTTCAACCTCTCTTCCAAAAGCATCAGGCAGAAACATCAGAGAACAATTTGGCGAGATAGGATCTTCTATCATCGGGCTTATCCAGTCATATACTCCATCATCCGATTCAGAATACCGGGAAGAAACCATCACAAGAACGGTACATGGTGAGATCAGGTTTATGAATATCCGGATCACCAGGATTGCAGATGAGAAGAGAGAACTTAACCTCGTATATATCAGAGATATTACCGATCAACGCAGATCCATTATCGCTTTTGCTGAACAGGAAGCCCTTCGTGAGTCGTTTTCGAGAATAGAGATGATCCTCCAGTTCCTGCCTGATCCGGCATACGTGATTGACAAAAATGGTGAGGTCCTCTTCTGGAACAAGGCGATGGAACAGTTAACCGGTCTGTCATCAGAAACAGTAATTCACCAAAAAGATTTTTCTCTTCCTGATCATTGGAAAGAATCCGGAAAACCTGGACTTATCACCCTGGCCCTGCATCCAGACCAGGAGAAAGAGGGGATATACCCGGATATTGAACATACGGAAAGTGCAATCAGATCCAGTTTCTGGATTGAGGTAGAGGGAGAACTCAGATTCCTCTCATCCATTGCAGCCCGTCTGTATGATAACAATGGTGAAGTCGCCGGAGCCATTGAATCAATCCGGGATATCACCCGATATAAGGCTAATGAAGAAGCATTGCTCATTGCGAACCGGAAATTAGGCCTCCTTTCCAGCATCACCAGGCATGATATCCAGAATAAGGTTATGATTGCCAAATCACACATCTACCTGATCCGGGAATCCGGTATCGGACCGGGGTTAAAAGAATCAGTTGATGCAATCGAACGATCCATGATCGCTATTGAACATTTCATCGCTTTTACACGAACCTACCAGGAACTGGGTATGAA
>CAZXRT010000229.1:0-4349 GCA_964642535.1 uncultured Methanospirillum sp. | reverse complement strand
GAAAGAGTTCAGTGCCTCCCTCGGTTGCTGCGGCAACGATCTTAGAGGTGGTGATCTCGATAAAGCCGTTATCAAAGAGGTAGTTACGTGTTGCGTGCTGGACGGCACTGCGGATTTTGAAGATACCGCTGACACGGGGCCTTCTGGCATCAAGGAACCGGTTATCAAGACGGGTGTCCAGTTCTGCAGGGACCTTCTCTGCCACATCAAGGGGGAGCGGGGTTGCTGCCCGGCTGATGACTTCAATGAGATCAGGAATTACTTCGCGGCCGCCCGGGGCTTTTCCTTCCGGCTTGACAGTTCCGGTGACCCGGACCACCGATTCACGGGAGATCTCTTTCAACGCCTCGACGACGGCCGGTGCTGCTTTCTTTTTTGGAATGGTCACCTGGATGATCCCGGTCCGGTCACGAAGAAGCAGGAACGCAAGACCACCGAGGTCACGGATCTCATGTGCCCACCCGATGATGTCTGCCGAGGATGACTCAGAAGTGATGGTATTGATAGGGACTCGCATATTCACCCTACTATGTACACACCCAATGCCAAAACACTTCGGGAGAGAGAGTCGTCTCCCCTGTCTCTTCCCCACCCAAAGGGCTTATGGATACCGGCAGGTGAGTTGTATACAGAGTTATCATGACCACATCAATACCGGATCCATCCCTCTGGTCAGGAAAAGGTTCAGTCCTCATAACCGGAACGGTTCTGCCAGAAGGCAGGGGGGACATTTTTATCGATGAAACGGGGATTATCAGCGCCATCGGGGAAGGGGTTGCGCGCCAATATTCAGAAGCGGCAGATCATGTCATCGACGGAGAGAAGACCCTTGCAATACCAGGACTGGTAAACGCACATACGCATGCGGCGATGAGCCTGCTTCGGGGGTATGCTGATGATATGCACCTGCAGCAGTGGCTATCAGAAAAGATCTGGCCACTCGAAGCCCACCTCACAGCCGATGATGTATACTGGGGAACCCGCCTTGCATGTCTTGAGATGATCCGGTCCGGAACGACTGCATTCAACGATATGTACTTCTTCATGGAGGAGACGGCACGTGCCGTGGATGAGAGCGGGATAAAGGCGGTGCTCTGCCATGGATTCATTACCTTCGGATCACCGGAGAAGTTCGAGGCTGAGGTAAAGGCAACAACGAACCTGGTTTCAGCCATCAGAAAGATGAATAATCCCCGGATTCTTCCGGCAGTCGGACCCCATGCACCCTATACCGTTCCTCCCGAGCACCTGGAGTGGTGCGGTGAATACAGCCGGGAAGAGGAGATCATGATCCATATCCATCTGAGCGAGACAGAACAGGAGGTCACGGACTGCCTGAAGACCCATGGCGTCAGACCAGCCGCTCTTCTCGACCGGTGCGGGTGTCTCACGGAGCGAACCCTCGCTGCACACGGATGCTGGCTGGATGACGATGAATGCCGCCTTATCGCCTCACGAGGCTCTCACATCGCCCATAACCCGGTGAGCAACATGAAACTTGCAACCGGCCGGACCATGCCCTACCCGGCACTTCGCCAGGCAGGAGCCAATGTTGCCCTCGCAACTGACGGGTGCTCATCCAACAATAACCTCGACCTCCTGGAGGAGATGAAGGTGGCAGCGATCGGACAGAAATCGTTCTGGAACCAGGATACCCTTCTCCCGGCAGGAGAAGCCCTTGCCATGGCGACCTCATGCGGAGCGAGAGCTCTTGGAATTCCCGGGGGAGCACTGGCACCGGGCCAGCCCGGTGACGTGGTTCTTGTAAGCCTCCGCCACCCTTCGATGATTCCCCTTCACAATCCGGTATCAAACCTGGTATATGCTGCTTCAGGAGGTCTTGTCCAGACGGTCCTGTGTAACGGAAAAGTGCTCATGCACGAGGGAATCATCCCCGGGGAGGATCAGATTCTTGAGCAAGCAGCCGGGGTTGCTGCAGACCTGCTCAGGCGTGCCGGAGTCAGCGGGTAAGAGATCGTCCTTATATGAAAACAGGGTGATATTCAGGTATGCAGGGAAAGGTGTGGTCCGTCCTGTTTATTGCCATGTTTCTGCTGCTTACCGTGATGCCCGCAGCAGCGTATGATTACCGGGGAGTGCCAAGACCCGGAGAGAACAACCCTGATGCCGTACAGGAAGAGATGAGTGTTGATTCACTGTTCTCTGAAGAGTCAGCCATCCCGCTCACCGGTGATGTTGAAGACCTGGTGAACCTGATTCTGATGCTCTTCATCTATTTCCTGCAGCTATTCGGGATATCAACCGGATAATTTCATTTTTTTGAGGATTGCCCTCATCAGCTCTTCTGCCACGCTCTCATTCGTCATCAGGGTATCACAGCGCAGCGAGCCGGGCACCTCGACCGGATCCCTGATATCCTGGACAAAGAGATCCACAAGGTCGGCATATGCTGCATAGACCCCTGCGGATGTCGGCTCAAATCCCCGGGCAATCATGAGATCGCGGGCCGGTCCGCTGACCGGCTGGTCACCGATGAAGGGGCTTACGGCGACGGCAGGCCTGCTCCGGATCGCATCAGGAACCCCCCGGCATTCCAGGATGGGAGAGATGCTGGTGACCGGATTGCTCGGGCCGATGATGACAAGGTCACTGCGGGTGATGGCATCGAGAGCCGAAGGTGCGGGCAGAGGGACGGTTGCAGGCGTCCGGACCACTTCCAGGATCGGCACCGTTCCCCGGTACCTGACCCAGTACTCCTGGAAATGGATCAGCCCGCTACTGGTCCGGATCATGGTGGTATACTCCTGGTTTGTCATCGGGATCACCGAGCTGCGGACACCGAGACGGCGGCAGAGTTCAACCGTCGCCTCTTCAAGAGTCATCCCCTGGCGGAGCAGGATTCCCCTTACCAGTTCTGTCGCACGGTCACGGTCACCGACGGCAAGGTAGGTGTCCTCTCCAAGTGCAGTGAGGCACTCGTGCGTGACAAAGGTGTCATCCCTGATTCCCCACCACGTGCCGGTATTCAGAATCCCGGCAAACAGGTACATCACCGTATCAATATCAGGCGATATATGACCCCCCTGGTACCAGAGATCCTCGGCAGTATTCACGATGACCGAGATATCCTCATCAGGCAGCACCAGCCGGGCTCCCTGGAGTAACTTGGGGGTCCCGGTTCCCCCGGAGAGAAATGTGACGGTAATGATTATCCTCCCAAGATCACCTGTCCCGCAAGAATCATAAAACCTTCAGACAGAGTACAGGAGGATATCAGCCGGAATAGAACCATGAAAGCAATCAAAGATCCGGTCCACGGGTACATCCAGGTCGAACCTGAACTCCTCACCCTCCTTGATTCACCCCAGGTTCAGCGGCTTCGGTACATCAGGCAGCTCGGTTTCTCCTATCTCGTGTATCCGGGTGCTAATCACACCCGGTTTGAGCATTCACTCGGAGCCATGTACCTCGCATCCCTCATGGCAGCGCAGATCGGACTCTCCCGCGACGAGTCACTCATGGTGATGAGTGCCGCCCTTCTGCACGATATCGGGCACGGCCCCTACTCCCATGCCATCGAGGGACTGACTGAAGAGATCCTTCACCGATCCCATACCGATGTCCGTCCCCTGATCTCCGCCACGGGGCTGGGATCCTCGCTGGAGGAGAACGGAATATCACCTGACGAGGTCTGTGCCATGATCGAGGGGACTCACCCTCTGGCCAGCATCATCCACGGAGAACTGGATGTAGACCGGATGGACTACCTCCTGCGTGACGCCCATTATACCGGGGTCCCCTATGGAACGGTGGATGCCGGACGGCTGATAAGAGCTACCCGCCAGTCAGACGGGAAGATCATCCTGCACGAAAGCGGGATCCAGGCAGCAGAATCGCTCCTTATCGCCCGTACCCTGATGAGACCGGCAGTCTATTATCATCATGTCAGCCGGATTGCAGAGAAGATCTTCTCCGCCGCTGTCTATGAGCATATCAGGGATACCGATGAGACTACAGTCATGGAAGAGATGGTCAGGATGGATGACGCTGCCTGTATCCAGACACTCCTTCATTCAGATGCAGAGAATGCCCGCCTTCTCTCCCAGAGACTCTATTCCCGGGATCTCTTCAAACGTGCCCTTTACCTGGGAAAAGACAACGTATCGCTCTCACTGCGGCCGACCGATGATTCTCATATGCGGGAGCGGGAGACTGCCGCCCGAATAGCAACTCTTGCCCAGATTGAGGAACACCAGATTCTGGTGGATATCCCTGCCTTTCCCCGGGAGATGCAGATGGAAGTGCAGGTACAGGATCAGAACACCTTGATTCCGCTTGAAACCGTTTCACCGCTCGTGACCACCCTGAATGAAACGAGGAAGACCCAG
>CAZXRT010000228.1:0-4350 GCA_964642535.1 uncultured Methanospirillum sp. | reverse complement strand
GGATTAATTTCCACCAGTTTGAGACTGTCATGTAGTAGATCTCTGCCAGCTCATAAAATTCTGAGCCGTCTGTCAGTGATGCTACCGATTTTTTCACGTCAAAATAAGTTTCATACGCTTCAGATGCTTTTGCTGTGTAGTAGATCACCGCAAGTGCTGCACGGGCATCGTCATAATTTTCCGGGCTGATACTCATGCCCCGCAGCCGGATATAGGTCCCATATACTTGCATCTGCTGGCTGCCTGTCGGTATGGTGCGGTTGGAAAATGATTTGATTATCGGATCAGCTTCAGAGAAGAACTGATCATCCTCGTATACATCACCTGCAGCCGGTACTTTCAGATCCACCGGTATGGGTTCCAGTATCACTTCAAACCCGGAAACCGGCAGGATAAGCCCTGCCAGCAGGATGCCAGTCAGGCTGATAGCAAGTATATGAGAATACTTCATTCTCATGAGATTCTGGATTCGTCTGCTTATACTTTATGGTTACAACCGGGCCGGACCCCCCCGGTGACACCCCGGGAAGGAAGTACATCCGGAACCTGATGCTTCAATACTGCTTTACCCCCGGATACCCTACCATTGAAAGGAGGGTGTGAATGGCTGATGAAGAGCAGGTAAAAGCAGTCCTGGCAGGTGTTGATATCTGGAACCAGTGGAAGGAACAGAACCCCCGTAAACGTCCGGATCTGAGGGGTGCTCACCTGAACGGCCTGAATCTTGAAGGAATCAACCTGAACGGTGCACGACTGGATGAAACTGATTTTGAGTTTTCAATCCTGCGAAAGGCAAACCTTGCAGGTGCCAGTCTCGTGAGGGCGAACCTGAGCAATACCGATCTGAGCGAAGCAATCCTTATCAATGCGAACCTGACCGGAGCCAGGATGACAAATATCAAAACAACACGCGCAGATTTCAGAGGGGCAAATCTAACCGGTGCTGACGTCAGACAGGTAAAAAGAGGGTAATCAGGTGAGATATTCGTACAGTGTTGTCCTCTCACGCAGCGTCCTGCCAATATCCTGGCAGATATGATGCATCTCTTCAGGAGAGAAGATCTCTTCCATACCGGCCCCGGCATCCCCGGTCACATCATCGACATACATCGTACCTGACAGATCATCAGCCCCGGCAATAAGACCGATCTGACTCATTTTTATCCCGATCTTCGGCCAGGAGACCTGGATATGATCGAAGTTATCCAGGTAGAGGCGGCAGACCGCGGTAGTAACAAGGTCATCCCGCCCTGTCGGGCCGAACTGCACCTTCCCTTCCTGATGCAGCGGAGTTTTCTGATGAATGTATGTGAGGAGAACCATCTCGGTAAATCCATGGGTATCGTCCTGAATCCGCCGGATCAGATCCAGGTGCCGGGACCGTTCGTGGCACGATTCAGTAGATCCGTACATGATGGTTGCAGAGCTGCGCAGACCCAGACCATGTGCCTGCCTGATGATCTCCTCCCATCTTCCGGTTCTGACCTTTACCGGACAGATGATGTCACGGACCTCATCGACAAGGATCTCGGCAGCAGTCCCCTGCATGCTGCCAAGACCTCCCGCAACCAGTGCCTCTATCACATCACGAACCTCCATCCGCTCTTTCCTTGCGATCCAGTCCACCTCATCGGGTGAATATGCATGGATATGCACCTCAGGAAAGACTTCATGTGCCCATGACATGAATGAGAGGTAATCATCAAGGCCAAAATCAGGGTGAACCCCGGAGAGGAAACAGATCTCTGATACTCCTCTTGCTTTCGCCTCACGGACCTGTTTCTGGACCTCTTCTTTCCCGAAGCGGTAGGCGTCGGGGTCCTGCTTTTTTCTCCCAAATCCACAGAATCCACAGAGATTTTTACAGATATTGGTAATATGGACGTTCTGGTTTCTGACAAACGTGACCGTGCCGCCCACCCGGCGTTCCCGCATCTCGTCTGCAGCTGAAAGGAGGGAATAGATATCCCTTCCTTTGGTGGAGAGGAGAAATGCTCCCTCTTCAGGGGTGAGACGGTGACCGGCAAGGGTGTCAGAGAGGAGGGTATTCAGATTCATTCTATCTCACTTCTTGCGCAGATCCACATTTTTTGATTTTTCCCGGTGCCGGAGATAGAGTTCATGGAGAACCATGAGAACCACAACGATGATGATGACCGGGACGATGTTCAGAGGCAGGTATCCGACATAGGGGACTTTATAGACTGCCTTTCCCACGATCCACTCGGGTTTTACCGGCAGTATAGGGGAGCCGAGCCCGCGGTAATTGTTCCCGAATCCGGTCTGATCGATGACCGGATTGTTGTCACCTTTCGTGATATATCCGCCATGGGGAGCGATATACTGTTTTGTCTCTATCCTCCCGGTTGTCTTGTTCATCTCCCGGTACCGGATATCTGTCTGGCCGGCATCCACCCAGGTCAGGGCACGATGGATGATGGGATGGAGATCCGTGTTCCCGTTGGGGCGGTAAATGATAACATCTCCCGTTTTTCCAAACGTCTCGTAGCCGGAGGCATTCCCTTCTTCCATACTCTGAAGAGGACCTAACCGGTCGGCTGCCACGACCAGTACCAGGTCACCGACATTCATATTGGGGACCATACTTTCAGACTCGATGGTCACAATTGCCGGCCAGGTTCCACACAAAAGGAAGAGGATCGCAACAATGACACCGACCGTTGCCAGGACTGACACTATCTCCCTGACTGCGGAAGGAATCTGCTCTTCACTCTCCCAGAATTTTTTGATTTTTTCTTTTAGCGGCTCTGTGCCGGACTTGGATGCCATGATGTAAGTAGGTAGGTTTTTTTTGAGAGGTTATTAATCCAGAAGTCAAAGGGACGTTTTTTCCTGGATTCGTCACCTCTCCCTGACCATCTGAGAGAGGGGATGAGAAGAGAGGTTGAAACTGTTTTCTCCTGTCCCGGCCCAATTATGAGTACCGTGTTTCAGCCCCCTGCCCTCTCACTGACCGCGATCCACCAGGTTGTGCACCGGAAAGGGAGGGAGGCCGATTAACTCAGCAGCAATCGTTGAACGGTTCCTGCAGCGAAGACTCCAGGTCCACCCTGATGTGGTCAGGTACATCAGGGAACAGAACGATATGGCCCTGATCGATCAGATCATCGCCTCCATTCCTGCAGACTGCCTGGTGGTATCAGGATCCCATCTCCCGGGTACCACCCCTTCCCGTGACGGGATGCGGTTCCTGTGCGATCCTCTTCTTGAAGTGATGATCGGAAGGAAGGGGACATGCAAACCCGCCGGCAGGGTTGAGGATTATGTCTCCTACTTCCATGACCGGTATAGCCGTCTCTCCGGGATGATCCGGGGCAGATGCAGCCCGGTTCCCATAAAAGCCCTGAAGCAGAACGCATCACGGTACAAATCCGAAGAGTGTGCAATCACCGGTATGGTCATTGAGGCACGCAGTACGACGAAAGGACACCGTCTGATTGAGATGGAGGATCCTACCGGTTTTATCAGTATTCTGTTTAACAAGGACCGTGACGACTTTGAAGAAGCAGAAAAGATCGTTCCTGACGAAGTGATCGGGGTGCGGGGAACGCTCTCACCGGAAGGAACCCTGCTTTTTGCTGACCAGCTCTTCAGGCCTGACATCCCGTTCTCTTATTCCCCGTATTTGAGTGAGAAACCCGGGTATGCTGCCCTCATTTCTGATATCCACGTGGGATCAGATACCTTTCTGGAAGAGGCATGGGAGAGGTTTGCAAAGTGGCTGTCACAGAGCGA
Source organism: uncultured Methanospirillum sp. (assembly GCA_964642535.1). Lineage (GTDB taxonomy): Archaea > Halobacteriota > Methanomicrobia > Methanomicrobiales > Methanospirillaceae > Methanospirillum. The sequence continues at coordinate 594 of CAZXRT010000228.1, read as the reverse complement.
TATATCATACCTCCTTGTGGCCGGGGACCTGGTGGACGGGATCGGGATCTATCCCGGCCAGGACAAGGAACTGACCATCCCGAACATTTACGGGCAGTACGAGGCACTTGGAAGGATGCTCTCCGCACTCCCGTCCCGGATCCAGATAGTGCTTGCTCCCGGAAACCACGACGTGGTCAGGGGCGCCGAACCCCAGCCGGTCATCCCGGAGAAGTTCACCGGGACATTCCCTCCGAATTGTGTCCTGGTGGAAAACCCTGCGCTTATCAATTTGCAGGGAGTCAGGATCCTGATGTATCACGGCCGGTCATTTGACGACCTGATCGGGGTTATCCCGGGTGCAAGTTATGAAAAGGCTCACGACGTCATCCCCGAGATGCTGAAAAGGCGCCATCTTGCTCCGTGTTACGGAAAACGAACGCCGATTGCTGCCGATACGGTTGACCGGCTGATCATCGATCCCATACCTGAGGTGGTCCACTGCGGTCATGTCCATATCACCGGAATCACCCGCTACCGCGGGGTTCTTGCGGTGAATGCAGGTACCTGGCAGAGTCAGACTGCATTTCAGAAACAGATGAACATCCAGCCGAC
>CAZXRT010000227.1:0-4359 GCA_964642535.1 uncultured Methanospirillum sp. | reverse complement strand
AAATTAGATATCCCTCGTGAAAATTGGGGAGAGACGGAAGGTGTCTTTACAAGAAAGCAATTATCAGATGTTATTGATATTATTAATCAATCCGGTGCTATAGCAATACCTGCTCATGCGAATGGAGATAGAGGAATATTTAAATTAGAAGGAAATTTTCTTCGTTCACTTACTGATAACGAACATATCATTGCTATTGAAAATGATGGGCCAAAAAGAGGATGGCCTGAGTTGATTAAAGAACGCAAACCAAAATGGGTACAAATTTTAGGCTCTGATTGCCATCAGATTCCGGGCGCAGTTTCTCACCAATACACCTGGATAAAAATGAGGACACCCACTCTCGAAGGTCTTAAACTTGCATTAATTGATGAATGGAACTCTGTTCAGATTATGAGAGATAATATTGGTGATCTAACGATACCCACTCATCCCTGGATACGTTCTGTTACAATAACTGATACTGAGTATATCAGTTCACAGGATGCGTTTATCACCTTTAATCCTGGACTCAACACCATTATTGGTGGAAGAGGAACAGGGAAATCATCGACCCTTGAGTTTATCAGATTATGTAGTGGGAGAATTGATGAAATACCTGATAAATTATCCGAAGATCTGAACAAATATTTTACAAAAACAACTGATGAACCCCCTGGTCTTCTTCATGAAAAGACATTCTTTATGTTGGAATATCAGAAAGACGATATCCGATATAAGATCCGGTGGAATAGTGAAACAGATGAACATTCAATAAACCGGGTAAAGGAAGATGGAAGTGAAGAACTCAGTTCGGGAGAGATAAAAAATCGTTTTCCCCTTTCAATATACAGCCAGAAACAGATCTATGAAATGGCCAGGGATTCCTCATTAATCCTAAAAATAATTGATGAGGATCCGGATATCAAGAAAGAGGAATGGGAACGAACATGGAATGCCCTAACATCACGATATAAATCCTTAGAGGCTAAAATCCGAGAGATTAATGCATCATTACCTGATAAAGATCGGATCCTCGGAGAATTGGAAGATATTACGAGTAAAATATCCCGGTTTGAAAAATCAGGATATGCTGATATCCTGAAGAAATATCAATTAACCGTTAGAAAAGAGCGGGCTATTGAAATATGGGAAGAGAGTTGGGAGTCTGCATCTCATTCAATTACTTCCCTGATAGAGCAGATCGGGGCAAATGATCCTGATTTATCGGTGATGGATAAAGATGATCCAGATGATCAAAATTGTATCAAAGATCTTGAAGAACGAACTATATCAGTCAATAATACCGTTGATGAATTGCGCAATATTGCAAAAAGTCTGGAATCTCACTGGGCAGATTGGATAAAGACTAAGGAAGAATCAGAATGGAATAAGAAAAATGCTGAAATCCATTCTCAATATTCCTCATTGATGGATAAACTTGCAGAAGACGGAATATCTGACATTCAGCAATATGGTCAGTTAATCCAAAATAGAGAAACTCTTCGGGAGCAGATTACAACCTATGATTCTCTCATTTTGTCGTTGGAAGAATATTACATTCAGGAAAAACAACTTCTCAAAGATATCACAACCCATCGACGAGAATTGACAAGAAAACGGAGTGAATTTATTCGTAGAAACCTGGCAGGGAATAAACAAATCAGGATGATTATTCTTCCCTTTGGGGATAAAAGATCTGCCGAAGATCAGGTACGTTCAGTCCTTGGATTAGATAAAAACATCTATGCAAAATATATCCATGATCCTGATAACAAAACGGGTATTATCGATAGATTATATGATAATTATGATATGACCGGGCAACATGTTGATTCCGATGATTTCTTAAAAAGGTTAGAGCAGGAAAAGAAATTTATCTACGATCTCTGTGATGGAAAAAGTTCGTCCGATACTGAACGTCGGTTTATCGAAAAAATGATTCGTTGTTCTCAGGACCAGAGGGATGAACTTGCTTTTTTATTTCCTGATGATTCTCTCTCCATTGGGTATAAAACGGAATCTGAAGGGATATTCAAAGATATTACACAGGGATCTCCAGGTCAGAAAAACGCTGTTATCCTCTCTTTTATCCTTTCATATGGTACACAACCCCTCATCCTTGATCAACCTGAAGACGATCTGGACAATCATCTCATTTATGATATGATTGTCAGACATCTCCGTAAGATTAAAGAAAAAAGACAGATCATTATCGTCACCCATAACGCGAACATTGTAGTAAATGGGAATGCAGATCTGGTTATCCCACTAATTGCTGAAGGTGGAGAGACGATAATTAATCAAGAGGGTACTATTCAGGATGAACAAGTTCGGGATGAGATCTGCCGGGTAATGGAAGGAGGAAGAATAGCATTTGAAATGAGATATAAGCGGATACTAAGGGAGTTCTCATGTTAGATAGCCTCCATGAATTATTAGAAAAAATTAAACTAGGTGAAGATAACTCAATCGAATTTAAAAGAATTGAATTCAGTGGTGACAGGGTAAAAAGCCCTTCTAGAAATGATCTAGCCGATGAGATTGCTGCCCTTGCAAATACAAATGAAGCAGTTTTGCTTATTGGCATAGACGATAAAACTCGTGATATCATTGGGATTCCCTTAGAAAGAATCGATCTTGTTGAAACATATATCCGCGATATTTGTATTGATAGCATAAAACCGCCAGTAATTGTCCGTGTATTTCGAATATTTCTACCTGACAACTTAGGTGTTCAAAAAATTGCCTTAAAAGTTGAGATTCCAAAAAGTCTCTTTGTTCACCAGAGTCCTGGTGGATATTTCATGAGACTCGGAAGCTCAAAGCGACAAATGCCGCCCGAATACCTGGCAAGATTATTTCAACAACGAAGCCAGGCACGAATCATCTGGTTTGATGAGCAGATCGTTCCAGATACATCTATATCAGACTTGGAACCCCGGTATACTGAGCGATTTATTACAAAGTCAGAAGATTCTCAGGAGATTCAACTAGTAAAGAGAGGGCTCCTAAAACGGGATGATTCTGATATTGTCCGGGCAACGGTAGCAGGAATTCTTCTCTGCTCACTTCATCCTGAAACCTACCTTCCTGGAGCCTTTATTGAGGCGGTTCATTACAAAGGTGTAGTGCAGGATTCTCATTATCAGATAGATGCACGAACAATCACCGGTCCCCTTGATCACCAGATCGATGATGCAGTCTCCTTTGTAATGAAGAACCAGCAAATAACTGCCCAGAAAATCCCTGACCGAGTTGAAAGGTATCAATTTAGTATTCGAGCGATTTTTGAAGCCATTGTTAATGCAGTAGCACACCGGGATTATTCTATTTATGGCTCAAAAATTCGTATGTTTCTTTTTGATGATCGTCTTGAGATTTACTCTCCAGGCTCTCTTCCAAATACAATAAGTTTAGAGTCCATTGAACTCCGACAATCTACGAGAAATGAACTCATAACCTCCCTTCTTGCTGATTGTCCGGTATCATATTCGGAACGGGTTGGGGGACGAAAACGATATATGGAGAAACGAGGGGATGGTGTTCCAATAATTATCAGAGAAAGTATGGAGTTATCCGGAAAAAAACCAGAATATAAACTGCTTGATCAAAGTGAACTCTCCCTTACCATCTATACCGCTGATGTATAACCCAAATCGAATTTATGATTATCACAAACATCGTGGCATCGGGAGATCTACACCAGTCTGTTGACCTTGATACCCTCCGGTCCCTTGGTCCCATCTATATCTACAATACAAAAAAATATCATGGCGGATACATCCTTCTCACCCACTGTAAGGCTACTGTATATCGATCTGGAAAATACATCTTTACCGGACTAAAAAATCCTGACAATCTCGAAGTAACTTGGAAAGAATTCGCTACTGTTCTTGCACCATATATCAATATTTCTCTTGCTGCACCGCCTGCTATCCGCAATATTGTCATTCTGGAGAATTACGGAGAGAAAATTAACCTGACCCGGATATGTAATTCTGCTTCTTTGGAAAATGTGGAATACGAACCAGAACAATTCCCCGGCTTAATCTATCGGATGAAAAAGGGAACTGCTCTCCTGTTCTCAAGTGGAAAAATAGTTATCGTCGGGGTCAGGTCGATGAAAGAAGCTGAAGAATCATATGCAGATCTCAAGTCAATTCTGGATACTATGTAAGGGATAACAACCAATCATATATATAAGGTGGGTTACGGGTCGTATGTCTTCTGCTTCAGGCAAATCTCAAACATTTCATTCCTGGTTATCAGCCTCAATCAATCCATATCTCCAGGACGATCACGGGTGGGTGCTCTGGTATGATGCATCTGGCGAATGGAAAGATATCCTTCGAAAATATTCAGAATCTGAAGGTATTG
>CAZXRT010000226.1:0-4365 GCA_964642535.1 uncultured Methanospirillum sp. | reverse complement strand
TTCCATTGTGAAGCGATTCATATACGATGCTCTCCTCACATGGAAAGACAGCGTAGATAGGAAACCCGTGATTATTGAAGGAATTCGCCAGTGCGGTAAAACCTGGATATTGAAACATTTTAGCGAAGCAGAATTCGAAGATATTGCATATTTCAACTTCGAATATGATGACCGGCTCCAGAAGATATTCGATGGCGACCTCAATGCTTCAAGAATTATCAAAGAACTTGGCATTATGAGGAATAAATCCATCCAGCCAGGAAAAACCATCCTCATATTAGACGAAATTCAGATCTGCCATCGTGCAATAACTTCTCTGAAATATTTCTGCGAAAACCTTCCCGAACTCCACGTTGCTGCTGCCGGTTCCCTGCTCGGCGTTACGATTGCACAGATGGGGAAAAATATCTCGTTTCCGGTTGGCAAGGTCCGGATGCTTACGATGTATCCTCTCAATTTCCGGGAATTTCTCCTGGCAAAGGATGAGGAACTTCTGTACGAGTACCTGAATCAGTTATCCCCGGATGAAGAGATATCTGACGTATTTACCGGAAAACTGGAGGAGGCATATCGTGAATACCTGATTACGGGAGGTCTGCCCGAGGTCGTAAGTTCATGGATACACCACCACGACATCGAGCGGGTAGAGACAATTCAAAGTGAACTTCTGACAAATTATGAAAAGGATTTCGTAAAATATGCATCTGTATCCGAATTTCCTAAACTATCCCTGATTTGGGGTGCAATCCCTGCACAACTAGCAAAGGAAAATCAAAAGTTTCTATTCTCCCATGTAAAGAAGGGAATGCGTGCTCGCGATCTGGAAGATGCCCTTCAATGGCTGATCTCAGCAGGGCTCATCTATAAGGTCGAAAAGATTGAGCGACCGTATGTTCCCATTACCACGTATGGTGATGGTAGCAATTTTAAGATCTATTTTTCAGATGGAGGACTGCTGCGCAGGATGAGCAAATTTCCGGCAGATGTCGCTTTTGATACCTCCCCGCGTACCGCTGACATGCGGGGGATTTTAACGGAGAATTTCGTGCTGACAGAACTGATTGCAAATGGTTTTCAAAAGCCCTGTTTCTGGAAATCCAGTGGAAAAGCCGAGGTTGATTATATCATTCAGGAAGGAATTGATGTCATTCCTATCGAGGTTAAATCAGCAAGAAGAACTCGCTCCAGAAGCCTTGCAGAGTACAGGAAAAAATATTCTCCCCGTGTTGCGGTTATGACCAGCCTGAAAAATGTTTACCGCCATGTTGATGAACATGGTGAGGTTCTTCACATTCCGTTATACCTCATCTGGAGACTGAAGGCATATCTCTGAGGATTCAATACAACCCGGAAATATTCCGGTATACTTACGGACTTCTGATACGACTCTCGGTGATGATCCCGATGACTGCATCATCGTGTATGGAGTGAATCATGTGGCGATAGGGGAAAGCAACTTACTCGAACTTCGCCTTCTATGGATCCCAGGTGGAAAACGGGGTCGGAATGATCCCGAATCATGTACTGGCAGGAACGGCTGATCCCTATCTGCCAGACAACCCGAATGCCCAGTACCTGTATGTGGCAAAGATTTCACGCCATGATGACGGTAATCCGGAAACCCTGGTTGTTCCGTTTAACCAGGGAATCGAGGGGGTCGATCTTCCCCAGCCGGGATTTGTCGGTTTCAGATTCTTTGTAGAGCCGGAGACGACAATCGGTGATACGTGGGCAGAAGTGGTCTATGACCGGGCAATTCGTTTTACCGCGAATTTTTGAGAATCGCGGTTTTCCCTTTTTTGCGGTGAGAGGAGACCACATGAACCCGGTTTCATCGTAAGGGGGGTTCAGGCCTTCATCCTGATATCGATGGATATCTCACTTTCCGCCTCATGAGAAGTGATTACACGATTGGACTTCACATAGGAGGAGGAATCGCTTTCTTTTCAAAAGTGCAGTATGAAGGTCCCATGAAGGTTTCGGAATAGTCAAGTCAATATCACCATGATATCCCTTCAACCCCGGGAAACGAAAAATCCCTGAAACAGTCTGAGGATATCAATTGTCGAATCCGATCGCAAAGACGAAGGCACCGTCAACACTGAATGATATACATAGCCAAACTTTAACCATTGAGACGATCAAATAGAACATGAAATCCAATAGTAACCCAATCAAATCAAAATGATGAGACTTTTTGGTGCATCATGTTAGATTCTTTCACTTTGACGTTCTGCTTTTCATCTGTTGATGTGATACTCGCATTGATATTACTTCTTGCCACAAAATTTCAAACAAATTACCCCGGATTTCATCACTGGTCAATCTCTCTTCTGTTATTTGCATTATCCAACATTTTTCTGCTCATTTCACTGCTTTTTCCCAGTGAGGGGGTGATTATACTCGGATATCTTCTCTTCCTGCTCGCTCTTCTCACGATGGGAGACTCGTTGTATCGTTTCTATCATAATGAAGGATTCCCACATTGGATGTACGGAGTAATCTGCGTGTCCGGGGGATTTTTCATGCTGTTCGCTCTGCTTGAATATGCCGTCCTGAGTGTATCATTCATCGTAGGGATACTATCAATTCTGATTCTTCTGGGAAATCTCCGGATTTTTTACCGCTATGGACCCAAAGGCACGATTCCGGCATATGGTATTCCCGGCTTTTTGTTCATATTGGTATCCGTCCTCATCATCCAGAATATAGTCGGATCCCTCTTTCCCGATTACAAAGACTTTCTCATACATTCAGGAATATATCCCTGGATCTATCCCTTTGGTCTTCTCTCTCTCTTCTGTTTTTCCATGATGTACACAATCCTTTTTTTTGAACGGTTCTCTGATGAATTGCAACAATCAACGAGAGAAAAGGCCAGACTCTTAGAAGACCTTGATTTGAAAAACCGGGATCTCGAACAGGTTTCTACCAGTTTATGGACATTGAACAGAGAACTCGATCAGAAAGTGCATGAGCGAACGAAACGGATTCATGATCTTCTTCTCCAAAAAAACCAGTTTATTACCCAGATTGCACATGATTTCCGAACACCACTCACTCCCTTGATTGCCCTGATACCTCTCCTCAAAGAAAAATGTGATAATGATGAAAACCATGATATTGTAAACCTGTTCGAAAAAAAAGTGCATAATATGCGAGTCATGTCAGATCAACTAATAAAAATGGCTCATCTGAATAACACCAGCTCAATCAATGATTATCACGATATTCATCTTCTCGAATTGATTCACGAGGCGATAGAAAATAACTCTGAACTGATTAGGGAAAAAGACATTCAGATAGAGATCAGCATTTCTGATACGGTAACCGTCTGTGTCTCGAAATTATTCGGTCTGACCATTTTTTCCAATGTCATCAACAATGCCATCAAATATAATGTTCCTTCCGGCTGGATTCGGATTTCGTCCATGGAATCAGGGGACCAGGTTCAGATCTCCATAAAAGATTCAGGGATTGGAATTGATAGCGATACCCTGGATTAGATCTGGGATGAACTGTTTGTCTGTGAATCATCCCGGACGGATCCGATCTCCAAGGGACTCGGCTTAAGCATGGTGAAAAACCTTGTTACCCTCCATGGTGGAGAAATTTCCGCACAGAGTGAAGGATGCGGAAAAGGGACTGAAGTTGTGATTCGACTTCCGTGTCGATGCTTTGTGAATAATGTCTCTCATGAGATAGAAAATGGGTCTGAAAGGAGGATCTAACAGGTTTTCACCATATCTCTACCAAATAGATCCATTTTTCGGAGTTTTATAGAACGGTGTAATTGCCACGAATAAATTGATCCAGGAGAAGCCGGAGTCCGGGAATATACATCACGGTTCAATCGTTTCGAAGGTGTCAGGGACACAGATCCTGCCCAGGCAGGAACCCTGATCAGAATATCTCATATCATGTCGGCATAAATCTGCTCTCCTCATGCCAGAATAGTTTCAAAGGGCCATAATATTCTCCCTTTTTTATGCCATGCAACAGCGTCAGGCATATCATTAACATCTCACCTCATGATATTGCTCACCGTCTGAAATTTTATCCCTTCGGTATTTCAGATCCAATGAAATCATTCTTTATTTTGGTGAACGAATCATGCCTGAAAAATTGGGTTTACTTCGAAAATTCATAGATGTATCGCTGATTATTATCATTCTTTTTTTGTTTGTGACGTATTGTGCGTCAGGAGAAACCATAGGAAAAATCCCGTCATCTTTGAACATAATGAGAAATCAGACAGGGACAGTCCAGGTGGTAAATACCTCGTTTGCACAGTTTGCGTTTCCCCCCGGTGTTTCATCAATTGCACCTTCAGTTCCTGATGTCGCAGCCAGAAAACTGGAAGAC
>CAZXRT010000225.1:0-4373 GCA_964642535.1 uncultured Methanospirillum sp. | reverse complement strand
CGGATTCCTCCTCCCCCTACCCATCCGGGGGGATGCTGATCTGGGATATAGATATCATCCTGGATGGTCAGTCCGTCTGATATCTCTGTTTCCCACATGAATCCGGTTGTCGGGTTCTGCGGGAGGCTCACCGTGTATGTCTCACCGATGGGAAGTGATACCATATCTCCTGCCTCCCCCTCAGGCTCCAGGGTCGGCTCTGCTGTGACGGTCGGTGCAGGAGTCTGGTCAGGGGTTGTCTGATTCGGCTCTAAAATTTCGGGCTTTATAGTGGGCTCCGTTTCCGGGGTCACCTTTGCAGATGTTTCACTGGTATTGCAGTCGGTTGCCACTCCGACGATGAATTCTGAATCGCGAAGAAGGGTGAGTTTTATCGAACCGGGCAGCTGCATGATTGCCTGGCTGTACTCGCCGGTAAAGATATAGTCTCCAACGTGGAGGACGGTACTGAGCGTTGCCGGGTTTTCTTCACTATTCAGGCACGGGGTATAGACCCGGACCTCCCCGATGAGATCAACGAACCTGATTCCTGAATCAACGAGTGATTCTGTTCCTTTTACGTCCGGTTCATCCTGCGCTGCAACCTGTGAACCGGGAGCCGGGGAGACGGTTGCAGCCGCATGTTCCTGCAGGGTTGGTTCAGCTCCGGCAAGGCTGTGGATTACCACATCTTCCCCAAGAGCCGGTCCGGTGATGATGAATCCTCCGGCAAGGAAGAGACAGAGGATCAGGAAGGCTGATCGCAGGGGTGACATGCTGGTACTACACAACCCGCATATAAAAACTTTCAGCGTGCCGGGTGTGGTATCTCACTCTCTATTTTCCGGGTCGGAATCACTGTTTCATCCCTTCCGGGTGGATCCTGTATCTAGCATGGCCGGAGCAGCAGAGCCGGTTCATCTCCCCTGCGTATGGATACAGGAGAGGAGATAGTTGAAGGGAAACTGGGGAAAATGCCGAGATCTGACTGGTCAGTACTTCTGCCGCTCCGGGATGACGCCCCTGACTCCCCCTTTGGGATCATCCATATCACCGGGATACCGGGGGATGAGGTGGATATGCAGGTGCATGATCGTCTGTCCGGCAGCATGGCCGTCGTTCACCCCGATGTTGTATCCTTCGGGAGCAAACTGGTCATCAATGAGAGGTTTCAACTGAGCGATGATATCCCAGAGGTGGGCGATCTCTGCGTCGGTCGCGTCAAAGAGGGAGGCAACATGTCGCCGGGGGATGATGAGCAGGTGGCCGTGTGAGACCGGGTAGCGGTCAAACCTGGCATACGCGAGCTGGTTTTCCAAGACCACATCGTCAGGGTCGGGATCACAGAACGGGCAGGTCAGTTCCTTCATCCCGGATTCCCCCTGCCGTGGGAGAAGGGCCCTGATACCCGGTTCCCTCTCTCCCGGTTCGCACTGACGGGATCAGACCTGTGTTGAATTCGGCTAACATTCCTGGTTATCTCTCCGATACTCATTCCCTTCCTCTTTCCGTACGGATCAGACGCGGTTCCATTGAGATAGGGTGATTCTGGTATATCAGAGATATGGTTCTGCTGCCGTTTTTGACAAAGGAGAGTTCCTGTCCGTGGAACCGGTCAGCAGTCCTGCCCGGACCATTTTTTCCTGTAGGAGGAGATGGAAAAAAAGGGTTATACCCGGCAGGGGGTGACCAGCCAGGTGGTGCTGTTTGAGTAACTGTACTTCTGTATTATGAATTCCGGGCAGTTTTCCGCAAGAAGGCCCATGTTCGTTCCAACCTCCTTGGAAGAGAGTCCGGTCTCCCGGGCGATGTACTTTGATTTGAAGAAGTTCTTTCCTGCTTTCACCTGTCCTTTCAGGTACTCAATCAGGCGGATCTGTCTCTCATTATAGGATGTGCTTTCGATAGTTGTGGCGATCATGATACCTCACTGTGTGGATTGATGATAGGTAGGAGGAGACCGGCTGCAGGTGCAGCCGGCTGAAGTTGTGGTATGGATCAGTGTGTCGTAATCGGATAGGAGGACAGGGAACGGCCCCAGCAGACAGGAGCCGATCCCGGTTGATGAGGAGGACCAGAGTTTGTAGGAGGACATTGGTGAACGCACCTCATCTTGTTGCAAAGGACCTGCAGGGGTCAGCGGGATCCGGAGAACCCGTCTGATGCTTCAGGCCGCTTTGTGACATACTATTGTTGCGTGAAACAGGGTATAAGGATGGTAGATAAAACGAATGGAAAACAGTTTAAAATTAATTTTGGGAAATATTTAGGTCCCATTATCATATCGGTTCTATTTTGTTATGTTAACCGTCAAACGAACGATTCAGGGGAAGTTGCACCCGGTCACAATCTCTTCATGGCGTACTACACAAAAAGGGATAATCCATTGAAATAATTGATTTTCACTTGTGGAAACCGTTGCAACCAGTTGCAACAGCCTGTTTTGGCCATCCCGCCCCCGGTCTCCCGGAAAAAGATCCTCTCCCCGCGGGAGGCTGCAGGTGCCGGGAGAAAATACCTCATCCTCTTTTCCTCGTAGACAACCGGAACGCATGATATCTGGATGATCTGGTTGAACAATCTTTTTCACCGGTTCTGCGATACATACTCATGCCCGTGCAGGATCAGAACCCCCGTTCTGATCGGCAGGGAAATTTTCCGTACCGCACCGACAAAACAGGTGACAGGATGGCAGACCGAACGCTGATTATGTGTACATTCCTGGTATTCGCGTCCGTCCTGCTCTTTGCAGGTGCCGGATTGCTGTACCTGTACACAGATGATGCCCGGAATACCCCGTCGGCATACCCTCCCCAGAAGAACCATGAGAACATGAACCAGCCCGGCCCGGGATTGGCAGGAGCACCCTCTGACAATCAGCCCGGATGGCAGGAACCGGTCCATCCCCCTGTTGGAGATGGAGACCGTCATCAGAGAACCGGGTGCAGCCATGAGACTAAATCCAGGAATGAACCCGGATCCATGCATGGAGACCGGTTACACGGCCCGATGAAGTCTGGAGATGACGGCTACCAGAAGCGATCCGATATCCAGTCATCCCCGGGCACGGTCCGGTCCGGCCCCATCCTGGGAAAGGCACCCGGTGGACAGCCCCCATGGAACTGACCCGGTTTCTTCCCAAAAGAATCCTCCCCTTCACCCCGGCATCAGGAGACAGGACCCGGATCAGTAATCCCTGATCACGGTGAAACAAGCCTGATCTTCCCTTATCCATCTCCCGATACACCGATGAACTGCGGGAAAAGAAACCCACTCTCTTTTCCCCTGGGAAAACCTTTGCATCTCTTCTCTATTGCTGATCCCTGATCTGCTTCCCTGTCAAACAGGCAGTGTCAGTCTTTGGCACACGGGATGAATGAACCCTCCTTACGGTGGGAATCATTCTGCTGGTGTTCCTCCTAGCATACCTGTCACCTGATGATGAACCGGCATGGTTACATCCCGGGAAGGTGAATACCAGATCCACGGAGCGTTTCCTGATGAAAACCACTGTTATACCTGCCATTCTCATTCTCACCATGCTCTGCCTCTGCTGCACGGCGACGGGAGAAGAAAACCCCTTCGAAGGAATCTGGGACCAGGCCAATTATACCCTGACGCTGACTATGAACGGAACCGGGGTCTTTGGAACCCTTGACGGGAAGGATCCTGACCTGGACGGTGCACTCCTGCTCTACGGTGCGGTATCTGATGACGGAAAGGTCCTGGATGGGATCCTCTCTTCGACCGGGACTGCAGAACTGACCATGGCAGAGGATGGGATGTCGGTTTCAGGGATCACCACGGTCGAACCACTCGGCAGCATGACCGAGCCGTTTGTCTATCCGTTCAATTCAACCCGGAACGGGACGATCGCGGACCCTGACCGCCCATGGGACGGGATCTGGGAGAGCGATTTCTACCGGTACATCTACCTGCAGAACGGCACGACTGTTTCAGGCACGTACCAGCCGGTATCGGCACCATACCCGATAAACGGTTTTCTCGATGCGAACGTCTCTGAAGATGGAAAGAACCTCTCATTGCAGTGGGTATACACCGAGAACGTGGTCTTCTCGCTGTCAGAAGAAGGCACCGTGCTGAACCAGACGAACTGCATTCCCGGTGATGAAGAGCAGATCTGCCTGAACCTGGTCAGGGTGTCGTAACCTTTCAGGACAGGATCCTGAAGAAGATCCCTTTTTTGATATCCTTGTTACGATGGGGCAGCAATCGCTGTACGAAATCCCTCATATCTCACCAATACATCTCCTGAATGAGTTTTCCATATCTGGAAGACGGGATCGGTGAACTCAGATTCATTCCTCCCGGATAATCCGTGATATCTGGATAATCAGGACCATCTGGACCAGGCAACACCCGAAAAAGAAGAG
>CAZXRT010000224.1:0-4393 GCA_964642535.1 uncultured Methanospirillum sp. | reverse complement strand
AGAATGATGGAGGGCATGAAGATCATATTGATGAAGACCATCGCTATGATCAGGACCGTCAGGTACAGACTGCCGCGACTCCCACGCATTATGCCGCGAAGGGCAAGGAAAAAGGAGACTTTCAGGTTTTGAAGGGTCATTCCTCACCGTTGCGGTTGCGTACATACCACAGCCCGGCACCACCGATGGCCACAAGCAGCAGAACCACAAGGATCATAGTTCCGGACCCGTCACCATCCACGACGGACAGGGTCAGATCGCGGGTGAGAGTGTGTGTTCCCCAGTCATCGGTATAGGTGATAGTGGCCGTATACGGATAGGTGCCTGCCTTTGCACCTTCCAGGATGAATGTCGCAGGGGCATCATTTCCCTTTTTAATCTTCCCGATGAAGGCTTCGGTCATTCCCGGTACCTGCAGATCTATCGCTGCATCCACGGTTTTTGCCTCTCCGGTACCGGTGTTCTGAACCCTGATGATCAGATCAAAAGGCGTATCCGGCCCGATTCGGGAAGGACTGGTCTCCACCGAAGTGATTCCGATCTCAGCCTCACCCCGAATATCCAGTCCGATGCTTCCCGGCTGATTCGTCAGGGTTCCATCCAGAACAGCATAGCTCATCTCCACTGGTACCTGAATAAGCCCGGTCGGGGCATTCTTATCGATGAGGAGGGTGATATTCTGGGCAACATCCTGGCCAGGGCTGAGACTTTCAACCTGGAACGTGCTTACACTGGCGGGAATTACCGTCGGAGGAGTGCCGTTAATGTAAACCCTGACATTATCTGCCTGGCTTGATCCATCATTTCTGATCGTGAGCACTCCTTCAATCTTTGAACCCGGTTTTACCATTCCGGGAAACGAGTTTTCAAGGGTCAGCGAAGGGGTCCGGAGCACGGAGATCTGGGTCCCCACATTTACGGGAACCGGAAATTTCAGGCTCTGTCCGTCTCGAACACGGATCCAGACTTCCGGAAAATAGACGCCGTTTTTCTGGGGAGCCTGGATATAGAACGTGACCGGCACCGGTTGATCAGGACCGATATTTCCTTCAAACTTGGAGTCGCCGGACAGAAGTTCAATATCCTTGCTCTTGAAGGTGACAGACTCGATATAGGGTATCACCGGGGACGTGGTCGAAGCAGTATCCCCTCCCGATGTTATCGAACTCGTCCGGGTTCCGGGACTGACAGATTTCAGCGTAACGGTCAGGGTTCCTTTTTCTCCGGCTGATAATACTGCGGGAGTCACCTTGTAATCCTGCACGACAACCGAGGGGGACTGCCCCAGATTAGAATCGGCTGATACCGGTACCAGAGCAGAAACACAGACTGCTGTGGCTATGAGACAGATTATCCAGATATTCCTGTAATTGCTGACTTTATGCTGTTGTTCATCATGTTTTCAGATGTTTTGGGGGTGCCCAAACGGGCAGATACGTGTTCATAATTCATTCATAAGGGAGAGGGAAGATCAGGGAGCACCACTTACCGGCTTCACATGTCCGTCCCCCCGGGTTGAATAATCCAGATATCTGAATGATTGGCCATAATCATTCCGCCTCACCAGGATCTGGTGCACCCACAGACTCAAACATCACCTGCGGTTCACACCAGTCACAACAGGGGATCTGCATCATACGATGATGAACCAGGGATAGGTCCGGCTGTTTCATGATGGCACCTGAGAAGCTGTCTGTATCATCAGATCTCCAACACCCTGCATGACTGAGACAGATATCACCGGGATATCAGGCCCGGTGATATGGCGGATATAATGCCCGTCTGATCCCTCAAGTCCGGATATCACCCTGCTTCCCAGACCATTCTCAATATCAGCATGGATGGTAGCGTTTTCCGGAAGAAGGAGAGTAATTGACCCAAGTCCCTGCTCTACCGATACTCCCAGATGTCTGCCCTTCCATCCGGTAAGGTTGACCGAGATATCACCTGCTCCGGTCTCGATACCAAGGGATGATAACGGAATCCTTCCGGCATCAACACTGACATTTCCGGCCCCTGAAATAACCGAGAGGGAAGCGGGAATATCCGGATGTAGTGAGAGATCCCAGGTATCCTCCTTTTCAAGGGGATCATACAGAAAGGATGACTCCTGTGTCAGGGTGACAACCGCGGTTTCGTTCACCAGATCAAAAGACTGCTTTGGACCATGGTGTGTACTTCCGGTGGTAATCGTACCGGTGATAAGTCCCGGATCATTTCCCGAGGAGACAATCACCGTGCCGCTATCAACCTCCAGATTTATCACCGCATCAGAGACATTATCAGAGGAGATATTCAGGGGAATCACCATCTCCGTGGCTGACGGATGATATGACCCGCCATCAAGATAGGTTACCGCCCCCCCGGCCGTAAAGGCTGCAACCGAGATCAGAAACAGCCAGATCGTAACCTGTTTCATGGACGGAATCCGGGAAGACAGATTCATAGTGACTCCCTCCCAGATATGACCGCGATATTCCACTTCAGATACCTGATTCCAAGCAGGTAACAAATCCTGCCCAGCCAACAGGTGAGAACCATGAGGAGCAGGCCGGATGAGGTCAGGCCGATGCCATAAAAAACCCGTGCAAGGGGTGGAGAGGAAAAAGCCGAATAAAAAACTCCGAAAATTTCCAGTGCCGCATACCCGGCCAGAAACGGGCCGGTGCAGGTAAGGGAAAACCCGATGATTCCAACCAGAGCCAGGAGAAGGACAAGGATGATAAACGGGATGAATACGACGACAAGGTTAAAGATGCCAAGTCCCACCGTTGCAATCACCGCCCGGCTCAGACTCCGGGCAGAAGGATCTGATTCAGCCTTTCTGACCAGAAAAAGGGCAGCATACTCTTTTCCGATGGAGACCGGATCACCCAGGGCATCTGCAATTTCCCTTTCAGTCCTGCCTTCAGCAATTCCCATCATGAAATGTTCCTCATAATCAGCAAGTACCTCCTCTCGTTCAGAATCCGGAAGACGACAGAGGGCTTTTCGGAGTCTGCCGATATACTCATCCTTCTCCATGAATAACCTCCAGCAGGCTGCTTACCGCAGAAGTGAATTCATGCCATTCAGAGACCAGGTTATCACGGATACATCTTCCATTCTGGGTGAGCGAGTAATATTTTCGGGCAGGTCCTTCCGCTGACTCCTGAAGATAGGTGCTTACACAGCCATCGTCGCGAAGACGCCTGAGAAGCGGGTAGATACTTCCTTCAGATATTTCAAACCGGTGGGAGATATCCTGAACCAGTTCGTACCCGTATCGATCTCTCTCTCCAAGCAGTACAAGCACACACATCTCAAGTACACCCTTCTTGAATTGCGCGTTCACGACTCACCACACCCGTGATCCGGAGTGAAATCGCGAGTATTGAAATCACAATTCCGTTTAGTGACAGGTTCCATTGTTTCCTTACTACCTTACATTGACAGATAGTGAATAATGCTTATCCCTTATCCGTATTAATGATTTGCTGGCAATCATTAGGTAAAAATGCGGTTTCCCTTTTTTTTCTGCCCATCATCCTTAAATGCACATTCCACAAACATCGGAAGAGAACAATCATGGACATTGGAAATGCATTGAAAGAATCGTATTCCTTTGCATGGGATACGATCTGGCAGCAGTGGAAGAGATGGTGTCTTCTCACCATCATGTCGGTACTCTTCCCGTTCATATTAGGATACATGATGGAGATTTACCGGGGAAATTCCACCCCTCCTGAAGCAGAAAACTGGAAAAAACTCTTTGTCGACGGACTGAAATTACTGGTTGCAGCGTTCATTTATGCGATTCCGGTTTTCATCATCCTAATTGCGGCATTTCTCCCGGTGATGCTCAGTATCATGGGATCCCTGGCTGCAGGTGGTGAATTCAACATACGTCCCGAGGCCCTGCTCCCCTTCCTTGTTCCGGTCCTGGGAGGACTGCTCCTGTCGTTCATCGTCGGGATCATAATCGCCTTCATCTCGTCGATCGGAATCATCAGGATGGCACGTACTGACAGTTTTAGCGAGGCATTTAACATATCAGGAATCCTTCAGACGATCCGATCGATCGGCTGGGGATCATACATACTTGCGGTCATTGTCCTCTGGATTATCATCTTTATTGTGAGTATGCTCTTCTTTGCCATCGAGGAGATACCCTATATCGGATGGATTATCGGGCTCTTCCTAGGTGTTCCCCTCACAGTGTATGAAGCACGGTATATGACCCTGCTGTATGAATCAGCAGAAGTCTGATCTCCCATTTTTTCTTTTTCTCATACAAAAGGACATAATAGAATTATTACATGGCTTGCCCGCCGCCAAAAGGGGACAAGACCAGGGCATCCTCACTTCCCGACCCATAAGCACATAAGTAAATTGAAAAAATTAATCTCCTATT
>CAZXRT010000223.1:0-4397 GCA_964642535.1 uncultured Methanospirillum sp. | reverse complement strand
TGGCAGGTTTCCTGCATCTAGTTAAAGAGTTGAAATTCAAAGGCAAGAAAGCAGCCGCGTTTGGCTGTTATGGCTGGAGTGGCGAGTCTGTTAAGACATTAAACGATATGTTAGTATCTGCTGGTTTCGAAATTCTGAATGACGGATTCAAAGTCCAGTGGAACACGGATGCCGATACAAGAGTTGAGGCGGTTGCATTTGGTAGATTGATAGCAAAAAGGTAATGTAAGAGATAAAGCGGCTTTATCCGCAAGGGGATAGTTGCTTGCTTGACCAGACTAGGCTATACATGGCATTATAACTTCGAAGATAATTCCAACAATCAGAAGCCACCTGCAACAAAGGCTGACAAATAAGGCTAGAACTTTTGACAATCTCGAACGATTATTGACTATCGATCATCCCAACAAACATCAAATAAACAACAGCTAGTAGGTTTGGGGGCCGTAATGTGACTAATAATGATTCTCAAGATATGAAAAAACCGCCCTGTTTGGGCGGCTTTTTTCTGGTTGCGGGGGATGGACTTGAACCAACGACCTCCGGGTTATGAGTGCGTACTAGTGCGAAAAATGATCACAGCTATTCAGGAATAATCGAGAATAAACGCCGATCTTCGCGGATAATTCGAGATGTGCTTTTGACGAAAATGAACCATTATCAGCCACTATTGACGGCAACAAATATCAAATAAACATCAGGTAGTAGGTTTCGTTTACGCAGTTAGTATTAGTCATATACGGAAGTCAAAGAGCTGAGCGCTGAGCTGGTACACGAGTTCATCGAAAAAGTCCTGATTGGTGAAGCGGAATATACACCAGCGAGATTCAGCCACTGGGCGAGAGGAAAGACGCAAGAGGTACGGATCGTTTATAACTACCTCGGCGATGTATCCAAAATAGTAAAGGAAGAATAGCGGCGTGAACCTGCAAATGCAGGGTTCACGCCGCTTTATTTGCACTTGTGGAATTGTCCATAGAACGGTCACGCTGTAAACAGGAAAAGAGTATAGAAAAGAGTTGACCTCAAATCAACGTCGTTACATGCCTTGCGCAAGCATCGCTTTGGCAATTCGTTCAAATGCGGCAATATTGTTACCGGCAATCATATCATATCCGAGGCCGTATTTCTCCGTCGCAAATAACGATGCGTCATAAATAGCATTCATAGAGCAACGTAAGCGAGCATCGACCTCGGTGCGCTTCCAGCTATAGCGCAAGCTATTTTGTGCCATTTCGAGTGCGGAAACGATGACCCCACCCGACCCAGCAGCTTTTGAACCGGCACAGTGGATTCGAGGATCCATACGCAGGAGCTGGAGAGCATCGTATGTGGCGGGCATATTAGCCGCTTCAACATAATACTTTGTCCCGTTTTCAAGGATAACAGAGGCGTCCTTTGAGTCGATCTCGTTTTCGATGGCACATGGCATGACGATCTCCGCAGCGGTATCCCATGGTTTTTTGCCGGCGAAGAATGGCACGCCGAATTGTTCGGCATATGGTTGTACTTTATCTACGCCGGAGGCGCGCATCTGCATTATGCAATCGAACTTCTCGTTTGTCGTGATGCCTTCGGCGTCATGGATGTAGCCGTCGGGACCAGACAACGTGATGACTTTGGCGTCAAGTTCAGATGCTTTGCGACATACGCCCAATGCCATGTTGCCGAAGCCTGAAACTACAATACGTTTTCCTGCCAGAGTATCGCCATGATGTTCCAACATGCGCGCGAGGAAATAAACCGCGCCGAAACCTGCGGCATCCTGTCGCACCTTAGAACCGCCGTAGGTCAAGCCCTTGCCTGTAATTGCGCCGCTTTCTGCACGACCTGCCAATCGCTTGTATTCGCCGTAGAGATAACCGATCTCTCTGGTTCCAACACCGATATCGCCCGCTGGTACGTCGATATCCGCACCAATGTATCGATAAAGGGATGTCATGAACGACTGACAAAACCTCATGATTTCTCGATTGCTTTTTCCGTTGGGATCGAAGTCTGCGCCGCCGCCCGCACCGCCGATGGGAAGTCCCGACAATGCGTTTTTGTATGTTTGTTCAAAGCCCAGAAACTTAACGGTACCCGCATTTAAAGACGGATGGAATCGAAGCCCTCCTTTATAGGGCCCGATTGCGCTGTTGAACTGTACACGGTAACCATGATTGGTATGATAATTGCCTTCATCGTCTTGCCATGGCACAAGAAAGCTGACCATGCGCTCCGGTTCCACCATACGCGTGAGGAGATCCTGCTTCTCATATTCGGAATTGGCGGCGATAGCCGGGGAGATCATCTCAAGCCATGCCTGCACCGTTTGCAGATATTCTTTTTCGTTCTCATACAGCTCATTGAGCCGGGAGTAAACCCTTTGCGCATATTCGTTCATCGGGTGGCCTCCTCAAACCAAGCCGTATGCCAGCATGGAATCGGCAACCTTCAAAAATCCGGCAACATTTGCTCCCGTAACGAAATCGCCGGGCACGCCGTATTCGGCTGCGGCGCTCGAGACGTTGCGGTATAGATTTGTCATAATGTTTCTGAGCTTGCAGTCCACTTCCTCGAAACTCCAGAAATACCGCATGGAGTTTTGACTCATCTCCAGCGCGGATGTTGCGACGCCACCTGCATTGGCCGCTTTGCCAGGAGCATACAGTATACCAGCGGATTGGAACACCTCTACCGCCTGCGGCGTAGAAGACATGTTGGAGCCTTCTGCGACAGCAAAGCAGCCGTTTCTCGCGAGCGTCTTTGCGGAATCTTCGTCAATCTCATTCTGCGTGGCACTCGGCAGGGCGATGTCGCAGGGAATTTGCCACGCACCGGTGCAACCTTCGTGATATTCTGCATCGGGATGGCTGACAAGGTACTCGCGTATGCGCTTGCGTTCCACTTCTTTTAACTGCTTCACGCAGGCCAAATCGATACCGTTTTTATCATAAATGTATCCGTTGGAGTCCGAGAGAGTCACAACCTTGCCGCCAAGCTGGGTCGCCTTTTCACAGGCATAGATCGCCACGTTTCCAGAACCGGATATCGTGACGGTAGCTCCGTCAAAGCTTTTCCCGGCATCCTTGAGCATGGTTTCCGTGAAATAGCACAGTCCATAGCCGGTGGCTTCGGTTCGCACCAAACTGCCGCCGTATGTCAGCCCCTTACCGGTGAGCACGCCGGTGAATTCGTTGCTCAGGCGCTTATACTGGCCAAACATATAACCGATTTCGCGACCGCCAACGCCGATATCGCCAGCCGGCACGTCCGTGTCTGGTCCGATATATTTGAACAACTCCGACATGAAGCTTTGACAAAACCGTCTGACTTCGGTATCGGACTTTCCTTTTGGGTCAAAATCGCTTCCGCCCTTACCGCCGCCAATGGGAAGGCCGGTCAGGCTGTTTTTGAATATCTGCTCAAATGCAAGAAACTTGATAATTCCCTCATAAACAGAAGGATGAAACCGCAGTCCGCCCTTGTAGGGGCCGATCGCGCTGCTAAACTGAACGCGAAAACCGCGGTTGATATGTACTTCACCTTTATCATCTTCCCAGGGCACACGGAATTTGATAATACGCTCTGGCTCCACAAGGCTCTCCAGAATGCCTTCTTTAATGTACTTCGGATGCGCCAAAACGACGGGAGTCAGAGATTGTAAGACCTCCCAAACGGCCTGATGGAACTCCGGTTCAGCAGGATTACGTTTGATAACTCGCTCCATCAATCCACTCATATAAGAATTCTGAATATGCATAGTTTCGCTCCATCTTCTATTATTGAGAATTCCTGAAACAGTATTGAAATAGTATATAATATAAAATTTCGCGTTTACTCTATCATGTTTTATCCTGTGACGTCAATGAAGAATAAAAATCAAGCATGCATAAAAACAATCTGCACCCTTTGGGAAATTGTCCATAAAGCGTTCACCCTGACGAGGGTATCTCTGCGACCAACATGAAAAAAAGAGACGGCTTCAACGCCATGATCGCGGAAGCGTTGGCGGGAGAAATTGACCTGATCGTCACAAAGTCGGTTAGCCGCTTCGCGCGCAACACCGTTGATACGCTGACGACTGTTCGCAAACTAAAAGACAGAGGGATTGAAGTCTATTTCGAGAAGGAGAATATCTACACGCTGGATGCGAAGGGGGAGCTTCTCATTACAATCATGAGCTCGCTTGCACAGGAGGAAAGCCGATCGATCAGCGAAAACGTAGCGTGGGGCAAGCGTGCAAAGGCGGCAAGTGGGCGTGTTTATCTGCCCTACAAGCAGTTCCTTGGGTACGAACGCGGACCGGATGGATTGCCGCAAATTGTCGAGAGCGAAGCGGAGACGATCCGATTGATCTACAAACTGTTCCTCGAAGGCAAGACGCCATCCGGAATCGCCCGACATCTTGAGAG
>CAZXRT010000222.1:0-4400 GCA_964642535.1 uncultured Methanospirillum sp. | reverse complement strand
ACCCTTATTGCAGCAGAAAAGGGAGAATACAGCAAACCTGCACATTTTCAGGAGTGGATCTACCAGACATTTGGAAAGGGAATTGCAGAGGCATACCTGGTGCCGTATAATGAAAAGATCTGGAACTATCCCCTTGATCAGATGTCAGCACACTGGATGGAAGGGAGAGTGCCCCGCCCGCCGGTAGAGGATATCATCAGATCTGCGGTGGGAATCAAGACGGAAGGCTACACCCATCAGTCGATCTTCTCCTATCCGAATGCAGGAGGTATTGAGGCTCTGGTGTCGGCAATTGCAGGGCCGGTTGAGAACCGGATCCGGACCGGGTTTCCCATCAGCAGCATCCGGAAGACTTCTGAAGGCTGGGAGGTGAGTGACGGAAACGAGATTGTGCGTGCTGACCGGATTATCAGCACAATCCCACTCCAGATCCTCATCCCCTGTCTTGCACAAGTGCCTGACCAGATACGAAAGGCGGTGGCAGATCTCAGGTACAACTCGATCGTCTGTGTCGGTATCGGACTCAACGGTGACACACTGCCCTATTCCTGGATGTACCTCCCGGAACAGGGTGGACCTGCAGCGAACCGGATCTCATTCCCCTCACATTTCTCCCCAACCGTGGCCCCGGAGGGATGCTCCTCCATTCTTGCAGAGATCACCTATAACGAGGGTGATGATACCGACCTGATGAGTGATGCAGAGATCGTCGAGACGACAATCCGTTCCCTTGCTGCAGATGGGATTGTAGACCCGGAAAAGGTCCGGACCACCCTTGCCGTCAGACACCGGTTCGCCTATGTTGTGTATGACCTGGCATGGCAGAAGAACATGGACCAGATCAGAAGGTACTTCTCATCCATTGATCTCCCGCTGGTCGGCAGATTCTCCCAGTTCGAGTACCTGAATATGGACGGAATCATCCGTTCAGTACTGGAATTCACAGGAACCCACTGATGGATGTGAATTTTGTCGTAGAGGATATGTTCCTCTTCAAGTATATCGGCTGTTCAACCGTTGCAAGAACCCTGTTCAGACATCTGAAACTGCAAAACGGCATGAATCTCACCTGGGAGAGGTTCAGATACAATGCTGATGTCTCCCATTACCACACCTTTGGCCCGATTGCTCTTCTGAACCGACGGCTTTCCGGCGGAAAGAGGATTCTGACTGCTCATTCAACACCCAGGGTCAATATCGGAAATCTTGCCCTTACCAGGGCGATTAACAAGAGATACCCGGAGATTTACCGGAAATTTGACCACATCATCACCATCTCGGAGTCGTGTGAGAAGGAAGTGCAGGAGATGGTTCCGAACGTGCCGGTCACCAGAATTCCGAACGGTATTGACCGGGAGTTTTTCAAACCGGATCCGGAAAAAAGGGCCAACTTCAGGGAGACATTCAGTATATCAGAGGATGAAAAGATTGTCCTGAACGTTGCTCAGGTCAGCCCACGAAAGGGTTTTTATGATTTCATGAGCCTTGCAGGCAGGTATCCGGATACCCGGTTTGTCTGGGTCGGGGGATTTCCCTACGGCATGGCATCAAAAGATTACCTGAAGATCAAATGGATGATTCAGCAACGGCCGGATAATGTTCTTTTCACCGGATTTGTCCGTGATATCGCAGAAGCATACTGTGGGGCTGATGTCTTTTTTATGCCAACCTATGCAGAAACATTCGGACTTGCGGTTCTAGAGGCTCAGGCATGCGGACTTCCGGTGATTGCCAGGAGTATTCCTGAATTCCATGAAATCTACGGGGATTCGATCAGGTATTTCTCAACCGTTGGTGATGCCGGCCATGAACTGGAAGATGAAAAAACCCTGAGAGAAACCGCGACACGATCACGGGAAGCATCAGCCAGATATGACATCCGCGATGTCTGTCAGGAGCATATCAGACTCTACAAGGAGATCCATGAATCATGATTTCAGTTGTTGTTCCCTCTTATAACGAAGAAGAACGGATAGAAGGATGCCTGGCATCACTCTCCCGTCAGACGATCCCCCGCAGCAGGTACGAGATCATCGTGGTGGACGGGGGATCAAAAGACCGGACACGGGAGATCGCTGAGCGATATGCAGACCGGGTATTCATCCAGACCAGCCCAAAGGTGGGAGGCGCCAGAAATGACGGGGCCGCTGCCGCACAGGGGAATATCCTGGTCACAACCGATGCTGACACCTATCTCCCGCCCGACTGGCTCGAAAGAATAGAACAGGGTTTTGCAGACCCCCGGGTAGTCATGCTGTACGGCCCGGTGCGTCCGATTGAAAAAACTATCAAAAACAGGCTGTATCTCTGGATGGCCAACACTTTTGCATGGATCGGATATCTGACCGGCACCGTCCTTTTCACTCTCGGGTGTAATAGCGCGTTCAGACGTGATGCATTCATGCAGGCAGGGATGTATCGGGTATCAGATGCCGGAGATGATCTGGAAATAGCCCACAGGATGAAGAAAACCGGGAAAATCAGGTTTGATCGCAGGCTCTGGGTTGGGTTTTCCATGCGACGGTATGACCAGTTTGGTGCTCTGAAATCAGTGTACGAGTGGTTTTATATCGTTTTTCATGGTGGTGATGCGGATAAATATGCCTATACCCGCAAAGAGTACAAGTAAATCTCCTTTTTTTGATGAACTGAAGGCCGTTGCACCTGCTCAGGCAGCCTATCATGACCGGGAAGACTGGAATAATTCTTAAGTATACCCGTATAATCGTATATATCTGGTTCAATCACGAAGCAGGAGTACTGGCAGGTACAGGTCATGTTTGATCACCCGAAAAGCGCACTCACCGAGGTCCTTATTGTTGAGGATGATGAGATCATCGCTTCCCTGATCGAGAAATTTCTCCTTCAGAAAGAATACCTGATTTGTGGGAAGGTCAGCACCGGTGAAGATGCACTCTATAAGGCAGCAGAACATCTGCCTGATATCATCCTGATGGATATCAATCTCGCAGGAAAAATCGACGGAATTACCGCGACAAAATACATCACATCCATCTTCAGAATACCGGTAATCTTTCTCTCTGCCCAGGATGACGAGAAAACCCTGGAACGTGCAGCCCATGCAGAGCCGGCCAGTTTTATCATCAAACCCTTCAGTGCCAAGGATCTCTATTCCAACATCGAGATTGCTCTTCATAATGACCGGCTTCTCAAAAAATCCAAAGATTTCCAGTTCAGTAAGATCAGGCGGATTGCCCGGGCTGCACTTTCTGAACTTGATTCGTATTTTATTCTGGACAACCGGGGACGAATCCTGTTCATGAATCCCTATGCAGAGCATCTAATGAACATCTCCCGTGATGAAGCGGTGACAAAACCCATCGGAAAATATCTGACATTCTATGATACCAGGCAGAACACCATTTACAATGATACCTACCAGGATGTCATCAGGGAGAGTCTGGTTCTCGGGATTAAGCAGCACATCGCAGTGAAGATGAAAGACGGAACCTTCAGGCATGTGGTTATTCAGTCTTCTTCTATCAGGGATGCAGCCAATGAGACGATCGGGGTGATGGTGCGGATGCATATGAAGATGAAGAATGAAGTCTGACAGCCAGGGAAAGAGTATTTAAGTCCCTGCAACCCACTTGTATAAGCACCTGCAGTCCCGGTAGGGTAGTGGATATCCTAGAAGCCTGCGGAGCTTTTGACCCGGGTTCAAGTCCCGGCCGGGGCGTAACGGTGGAATTACGATTCCATCACTTCTTTTCACAGTATCCAAATCGCAAGATTGAGATGTTCTGATAGAGAATAACTGTATCAGAACCCTGATGACGAAAACATCCCTCCGTCTATCCTCTCAGATAATCCCCCTTCTCCTTGGCCTGCTGACTCTTATCAGCATTGGCGTTATTATCATCGCGCTTCGGACAGGGTATGATATTGTTATCGCAAATATCCTGTATATTCCCCTTATTGTTGCATGTTTCTATTATTCCTGGCGGGGATTTTTCTTCTCCTCAATTCTGGTCAGTATTTTCCTGATCTTCATCCTTGCATCTGAACCCGGTATTATCCTGCTTGAATCTGCCCTGATCCAATCGGTATTCTTTCTGATCATCAGTGGCGTCATCGCGGTATTCTCAAAAATCCGGATAAAGAGTAGTGAAAAACTTGCAGAAGCAGAAAACCAGTTTGACTCTCTTTTTGAGGCCATCAGTGAGGGGTTCGCCTACTGCAGGATGATCCGGGACGAGACTGAAAAACCTGTAGATTTTCGGTACCTGAAGGTAAATTCTTCTTTTGAAAAGATAACCAGGCTTACGAGAATTGAAGGAAAACGCGGGTCAGAGATCGCCCGGGATCTGGTACAACAAAATCCGGATCTCTTCAAGACCTACAAGCGGGTTGCAGACACCGGAGAGTGTGAATCCTGT
>CAZXRT010000221.1:0-4402 GCA_964642535.1 uncultured Methanospirillum sp. | reverse complement strand
TCCGCTTATCTTCCTGTTCTTGCACAGCGGGATATATGACTTTCACATTCCCAAAAAGGTGCTGAATATTATCGGTTTTGCCGCGATACTACTCTTGCTTGCTGTTTATCTCTTGCGTGTTTTTGTGCTGCACGACCCGGCTGTGGCACCGGATTTTGCATACCACTCGGCAGCAGTCTTCAGTTCATCGACCGGAACTCCGGTGATGGTGGAGACGTTTTCGAGGCTGTAGTCATCCTTCATAACCTCTTTCTTCAGTTCATCAAATCCGTTGCAGCGTTTCTCGATGAATTCCTTGTTTTCCCAGCCGTTTCTGATGATCTCCTGCATCATACCGTTCAGGAGGGCAACGTCAGTTCCGGAGAAGAACTGAAGGTACAGGTCAGCCTGTTTTCCGGTCGGTGTCTTGCGGGGATCGACATAGATGACCTTTGCACCGTTCGCTTTTGCCGTCATGATCTTCCGGCCGATGAGCGGATGGTTTTCAAAGGTGTTGGAGCCGATGACAAAGACACATTTTGCTTCGGCGATGTCGAGGATAGAGTTGGTCATTGCACCCGATCCGAAGATATTGGCAAGGCCTGCCACGGTTGATGCATGGCAAAGACGGGCACAGTGATCAATATGCCGGGTTTTCAAAACTCCCCTGGCGAATTTCATCATGGCGTAGTTCTCCTCGTTAGAGACACGTGCAGATGAAAGACAGGCACACTCATCAGGCTTATACGACTTGAATTTCGATGCAATGAGTTTCAGTGCTTCCTCCCAGGTAGCCTCAACGAATTTCCCGTCTTTTTTAATCAGGGGTTTGGTAAGGCGATCTGGAGAGTTGATAAACTCGTGTGCGTACATGCCTTTTGGGCAGACCTTTCCTTCGTTCACCGGAGAACGGTGATACGGTGCGGTTCCCTGGACTTTTCCGTCCTTGACCACGAGGTTAAACGAACAGCCGGTACCACAGTACGGGCATGTTGTCTGAACATACTTTATTTCCATGAGCGATTCCTCGGTGAAAAGAGGTGATATAGCAGCTGTTATAAGCGTTGTGAATTTTTTCCACAAAACGATGAATAGTGGTGGAAGGATCTTCTCTGGAGAGAGGATCCCGATCGGAAAGTCTGCAAAATGTTAATTTTTCATTGCATCACCGGGGTCAAGGTTAATCGAATGTACATCCAGGAGGAAGGAATCATTCAATCTAAAGCGCAGATAGGGGGCCCTTCTTGAAGCAATAAATATCAGCATGCCCGATTTTTCCCCGGGGCCCTGAATAATTTCCGAGATAGGAATGATAGACAGCAATCCTGTCTTTCAACTAAAAATATCAGTTTTCACCTGGTATGACGATCACGGAGGGAAAGTATAGAGCAGTCCTCAGCACCGGATTTCCGGCTGTGTGGTGAGCTGGAAATCTGGTACTCGTCAATATTGTTATATGATCTGATATATCACTTGTTTCTCTCCCTGGTACAATTAGTTCAGGGATTTTTCCAATTTTAGCAACTAAAATACTCACAATTAGTATCCTCCTGTTTTTTGGCCGGAGAAAATGTAACTGACATCATGGGAAAAACAGGGAAGATATCAGCATGATACATCCTTTGGGAAGGCCGATGATTTCAGGGCCAGCCGACTGAAAAAAACCGGTACTCCTGCATCATGGTCGTTCAACTTTTACAAATGCAGATTTCGGCTCTTTACACGGCGGGCACCGCCAGGTATCCGGGAGTTTACTAAATGGTGTTCCCGGGGCAATTCCCTGGGTCGGGTCCCCCTTTTCTGGATAATAATAATATCTGCATGGATTGCACCGGTATACATCCATATCAGGGTTTGATGAAGAAACAACTTTTTTCATTCGTACATCACCTGCCATTCCCGTCAGAATGACGGACAAGATGTCGACAACATTCTGAATTATCTGTAAAAAGAGAAAAAATTATCGTTGAATGGATTCAATCAGGCGTGAGACCTGCATCGGTTTGAGATCCACTGCAAAGGTGTCATACACATAGGTTCTGACTTCCTGAACGGTGACCTCTTTACCCTTGAAAGCCTCTTTCAGCTGAGCAATCTGTTTCTCATTCAGTTTTTGCCTGCGTTCTCTCTGTGCACTCTTTGGTTCAGGTGATTCAACGAGACCGGCACCGACAAAGATCTTACCGTATACTACTTCGCCTTTCCTTTTGCCATGTCTCTCGCCGAGATCACCATAGTAGACCTGGAAGTTCATCATCTTCCCGTCGATCTCTGCTTCTTCGTCATGGTCATACCTGAATGAGGGCATCATCCGTTCGACTCCGCCAAGGACGTAGATCTCTCCTTTGACCATCTGGCCACCGACACGACCCTTTGCGGTTCCTTTGATGATGATCTTGCCCCCATCGGCATGGGTTGCGAGGTGAACATCGGCATTTCCTCCGACTTCAATGGTACCGCCGTTCATGTTGGAACCAACATCAGAGCCGACGTTCCCTTTTACCACGATCTTGCCGCCCTTCATGCCCCGCCAGTCGCCCCGGTATGCAGCTCCGATATAGTTCTTGGCGTTTCCATCGATGAGGAGTTCCCCGCCGGTCATGGCAATACCGGCAAATGAGTCAGTGCTTCCCTTGACGGTGATCTTTCCACCAGCCATCCATGCACCGGTGTACATATCGGTGTTCCCGGAAACCTCGATCTCTCCGGCGGTCATCTTCATACCGATGTACTTGACCTTTCCTGTGTCCCCGTTGATAATGATCCGGGTATCTGCTGCAGTGGCTCCTCCTTTTCCTTCAACAGTGAAGAAATCGGAGATTTTGTGGGTCTGGTTCCCCATGTGGACATGGAGTTCTCCAATCTCCTGGGCATTTTTTCCGGCAAACACATCCGGACTGATATGCTCAGCTTCAAGGTACAGCTCAGGAACCTTGCTTGGGGTGAGTTTTACAATATCCATCTCTTCTCCTCCCTCAGTTTGTGTCGACCTCGATAACGTACGGGTTTGGTACGTAGTGGTCAGAAACCTCGTAATTGTTCAGGTTCACGCTGTAATACTTGAGGAACTTCATCTGCACGTCGCGTTCGACCTGTGCGTTTGACGGAACCTTCGCATCGACCCAGAGTGTCCGCTTGTTGCCGTTGCTGATAATCTCTCCGTGGTCAACCACAAGGGTTCCTGTCTTGAATACATATTCAGCAGAACTGAATGCCTTCTCGATCTCCTCTGGATCCTTTGCTTTTGCCTCGTTGTAATCAAACACGGCTACATCGGCTTCCATACCGACACCAAGACCCCCGAACTTGTCATAGAGTCCGAGGGACTTTGCCGGACCGGCACGGGTCATCTGGGCAATTTCATACAGTGAGATCTCACGGTCAAGAGATGCAAGATTTGTCGCAGAAATAACCTTGTCAGAGTTCTTGAATCCTTTCAGCATATCCTGCCTGGCCTTGTTGCTCATCAGCCACTTGTAGATCCGCGGGTATCGGGTGAACGGACCGGCGTTCGGGTGATCGGTGGTGATAAATGCCCTCATCGGGTCTTTTGCAAACAGGGCTAGTTCAAGACCGATTGCCCACTGGACAGCACAGACCTTGATATTTGGATCGTATACATAGGGAACAATACCGGAACTGGTCTCAAGTTCAACATCCACATTTGCCCACTTCAGGTGGTTGAGGGTGGTCAGGTGGTGTTCGAACGGACCATCTGCAGTCATGGTGGTGGTCTCGTCCAGGGTCACACAGCCGAGGTCAATGGTGATGTTCTTGTTTGCATTGACATAGTCCATGATCTCCTTTGCCTTGGACTCGAAGTTTGCCCAACTGTCACCGCCATAGGAGTGGAACTGGATATGGGTGTGGTGGAAGACCTGTTCACGTCCGAATTTGTTGTTTGTTTTGACTCCCTCTGCAAGTTTCAGGGTATCAAGGGTATCCATATAGTTACCCGGATTGCCCAGGTTGTTGGTGTGGACGTGAATAGAATGTGGAAGGCCCATCTTTTCATTCGCGGTCATGAGACCTTTCATGATCTCTGCCGGGGTGATGTCAAAGTACGGGACCGGGTCGTGAATGGTGTTACAGTTCTCCCCCCATCCCCAGGCTTCTGAACCGCCGGGGTTGACGATTTTAATGGCGTATCCCTTGGTGGTCTTGAGAAGCCAGGAGATATATGCCATGACATTGTCCATCTCGTTGTTTTTGAGATACTCAAAGACAAACCAGTTGTTTCCAAAAACCGGGAATGCTGCTTCATCAATGATGGGGGTGTCCTTGATCTCCTCATGGACGTGCCGGGCGTACAGTGGCGGCATGGCTGCCTCCATCACCGTGGTGTAACCCATCTTTGCATACTCGTATCCGGTCTTGAACGTGGTCGGAATAGAGAATCCGCCTGCCATTCGGGTGTGTTTAC
>CAZXRT010000220.1:0-4413 GCA_964642535.1 uncultured Methanospirillum sp. | reverse complement strand
CTCGCCTTCGGTTCAGGAGCTGCAGCCGGCTGTGGTTTGTTCTCCGCCGGTTTCTTCTCCTTCTTTCCGAATATCAGCGATAGTAGTCCCATAATGCTCCTCCAGCAGTTTCAGTACTAACTGAACTGTTCGTGGAATCGCGCTTGCAACCTCATCCGAGAGTCCGATCTCAAAATCGGGGGCAGTAACACGCTTTGGCTGACATCCAATGATCGTGATCTCGATCTTATCCTTGAGTAGGTGAAGCGGTTCTGCAAGGGCCCAAGAATGGGCGTCACGATATTTGCCGGGTGGAATATCATTCGGGGTTAATAATGTTATTTCCCCGGGCTTTCCGCCAAAATCAGCAATATCTATGATATATATCTTCTTCACCAGTTCTTCTGACTGGTCCATGAGGGTGAAGATGAAATGCGGGCCTCCAAGGCCGGCATCAATCACCTTCACAGTATCAGGCAGCGGTATCTTCCTGAGTTCCTCTACCACTTCCGGTCCGAACCCGTCATCAGCAAAGAGCGGGTTACCGCACCCGCATATCACGATCTCCTGGAATAGCATGCGTGAGACTCTCTCACTGGACAAGCTTCTGGGCGATGGTTTTCTTGTTCTCGTCTACGACCAGCATGTGCGTTGCACAGGAGACACAGGGGTCATATGCACGCATAATGACCTCTGCGAGCTGCCAGGGTGCTCCTTCGAGTGCCCTGCTACAGGTCGGGAAGTTCCAGGTGGTTGGAACGAGCAGGTTGTACATCTGTACCTTGCCGTCCTTGACCTGTGCCAGGTGAACATCGGTTCCACGGGGTGCTTCGTTGGCGTTCCAGCCAAGGCTGCCGTCTCCCTGTGGAATCTCGTCAGCAATGACGGATCCGTTACAGTCAAGGGCGTCCAGTGCGTCCAGGATGGTGTAGAGACAGTCCGGATACTCCATCTGGCGGGCGATCTGCAGACCCATGGCTCCCTTGTGGTCATAGTTCTTGAACTGGACCAGACGTGCACGCGGTCCGACTTCGACCGGGCAGCCGTCATAGAGCGGGACTGAGGTGCAGGCCTGCATCTGGGGCCATGCCTTGGTTCCGATCTTGGAGGTACCGCCGATTGGGTAGTCCGGATCCTCGAGGTCAACTTCGACCTCTCCCATGTACCAGTTAAATGGAGAGACATCGGTCCAGCGGTTTGGATCCCACTTGGGGTCAAAGTCAAGGCTTGATGACTGGTAGACCGGATCGACTGCCATGTATCCCTGGTTGTGGTACCCGAAATCCCTTGGAAGGTCGACCGTGGTCTTTCCGACAGTCACGTTCTCCCGCTTCTCAAAGTTCTTGAAGACGGCATTCATGAACTCCATCTGGGCGATTGCCAGGGAGAGTCCTTCCTTTGCCATATCATAGATCTTCTGCTTTGCCTGCGGGCTGATGTTGTAATACATACCGCCGACGCGGGGGTTGCTCGGATGGATTGGCTCGCCGCCTGCGATCTCTCCGATTGCCTGTCCGATCTCACGGAGCCGCTGAATCCGCTTTGCAACGGACCTGACCGGTTCTTCCGGAGTGAACGGGTTGATCTTTGTGTCAGTGCCCGGAATGTACATGTCGGGCAGAGAGAGGATGTTATGGAGGGCGTGGCTGTGAAGCCGGTTGGCACACTGAAGAATCAGCCTGAGCAGGTATGCGTCCTGTGGAATCTCACAGCCGATTGATGCTTCCATGGCTCCGATACCTGCCAGGGTGTGAGCAATCGGGCAGATACCACAGACACGGGATGAAATCTTTGGTGCCTGGTGCATCGTTTTTCCGATGCACAGTTTCTCCATACCTCTAACCGGGGTTATACTGAGCCAGTCTCCACGCTCAATAATTCCCTCATCGTTGACCTTGAGGACAAGTTTGGAGTGTCCCTCATGTCTTGTGGTTGGGGAAATTTCTACTACTTTGGACAAGAGAATCGCCTACATTATTGTTTTGTTCGAAGTGCTGTACCACTCATCGCTACTGCCCTCAGGAGATCTGAGGGTACGACCGTACCAGTGTACGACAAATGGTGATTTGAGAGAACGATATATCTAATTTGCCATTTGAACCCCGTTTTTTCCAGAAAAACCTATATGAAACATCAGGATCGTATTATTTTCCTGTTTAAATTCACAATTGGTAATACTTTTCTCGGAATTTTATAACTTAATGAGAGTTATACAAGGGCAAAAAAATGATGATAAAAAAAGGGTCATGGTTCCCATTTTATTTTTTAGTTATGATGCCCTAATGGCCGGAAAAAAATGGTCCTCATTATGGAAGGTACAACTGGAAACAGAAAATTCCTAAAAACCGCCAGAGCAGATCTCTCATAGCCGCTCCTGATTTACATATCGGTGAATAATAGAAGAATTTTCCTTTCGTGCATTTTTTGCCTTTAGCGCTGTGATCGAGTAAGGTATAGTATACTTTACAAGAAACCGGGGCATTTTTTCGTTTTATTCGCAATGAGAAAAAACAAATGATCTCCTTATTTTTCCTCATGCCCTATCATGAGCAAGATATGACAGCCGGTGTCACTCCCGAACAGGGCCGGATAATTACTGATATCAGGCAGTACTGCGAGGATGCAAGAAATATCAGGCTGGAGCCATCAAGGTATGACCGGGATCGGCGCAATTATTATGCCCTCTCCATGGTCCTCTTTGCCCTCTCAAACCGGCTGATCGATCTGGGAAGGGAGGCCCTGTATGCAAAAGGATATGCCGGACCTGATGAAGAAGTCCGGAATAAAGCGATTTTCAAACGCCTCTCCGATTATCAGGTGATTGATCCCTCCACCCGGCAGGAACTGATCCGGCTGGTAGATTTTCGCAACCGGTGTTCACACCACTATCACGAAGTGACACGGGAAGAGCTGCTTGAAATCCGTGATACCATTCCGCAGTATGAGCAATATGTGAACGATATCACCGAAGAACTGAACAAAAACACCATTCTGTCAAAAAAGCAGATGATCCTTGTGGCCGGGATCATCATCGGAATCCTGATCCTTGTATCGGTCTTTATACTCGGATAATCAGGTATTTTCCCCGTTGATCTCATCGCTCAGTTCTGCGATGGTTGCCTGACGCTCAGCAAAGGCATCATGCTGGTGGATGCTTTCTTCATTATCCTGTGCGATCGTAACAACAGAGTCTCCCGGGAGCTCCCCGAATTCTGCATGTACTCTCCGTGCCATTTCGCGCACACAATCCTCGACAAACCGGGGGTTCTTATGTGCCGCCAGAACCACATGCCCTTCATCTCCCCGTTTGAGCAGTTCAAATATCGGAGTGCTCATTGAGTTTTTCAGGATTCTGATGATCTTCTCGAGCTGTACGTGGCTCTCATCATCAGTCTCGATCGAGAGGAATCCTCTTCCCCGCTGGTTATGGGTTGCCATCGGGACATCCTGGAAAAACCGTTCAATCTTCTCTTTCTCGATATTGAGTCCTTCCATCACTTCCCTGGCACGCTCCTGCATGATATTCTGTGCACATGGACACGCAGTCATCCCGGTGACTTCAGCGCCGATGCTCTTGCGGACGATCGGCTCTTTAAACGTCCGCTGGGCGATGGCACTGGCAAAGACCTTGACCACTTCCTGGCAGACCGTTCCCGAGATCGGGGTTTCACCCGGGACCATGAACTCACTGCGCATCAGCACTTCGGTCCGGTCTGCATACTCATGCTTGTCCAGCAGTTTTCTGGCAACCATGCTGCATAACTGCTCAATCTCCTTGACATCTCCCTCGATAGCCTGTTCAAGCACATCATCTATCACTTCAAAATTCCTGGAAAGATTGGCTCCTTTCAGTCGTCCAGGTAAATCCACGAAGATATCAAAATTTGAAATAAATATGACCGGTCTTTTTCCGGGACGGGACACTTCTACCAGTTTCTTGACGTTTTTCACCCCGACTCTGGTCAGACCGATTCTGACATCAGGAGTCGTTGACTGGACATCTGGTAACTCCTTATTAAATGCCCGCTCTGCAGTTTTCGTTATGATCATCGCTCCTTTTAGTATTGTAGGGATTGAGCTGATTCCTCCATATGGGTACTTCAGATACTAATAGGTTGCTTAAATTTCAGGATCCGTCATGAGAAGATTCGGTGAGTGTGCCCCCCGTCGGTTATGGTCATATCACCTCGGCTTTCCGGTTTCCTCCCTGAATGATTCCCCATTTTTTCCGGAATCCCTCGCTCTGTTCCTGCAAAATGTTCATGATTTTCCCTAAGGCTCGCCACCGGTATTCTCCGGACAGAGAATCGGAAACATTGCATGACTGCGGACAACCTGACGATGATCAGTCCCGGGACTTATGTTTATCCGAAACGAAGGAGAAATGATAGGTACCATGGTCGATTCATACGAGGCCCTGTTACATAAGGCATA
>CAZXRT010000219.1:0-4423 GCA_964642535.1 uncultured Methanospirillum sp. | reverse complement strand
ACGATCATTTTTATTTTTGTTTTTATTTTTCCTCTCTACTTCACATCTCAGTTTTTCATGATGAGTATCATGAATGAACGGACGCTTCGGCAGGGAGAAGCCCTGATTGCAGCCCCCATAAAGCCCGGGATTCTCATCCTGGGAAAAATGATCCCCTATGCTGTAGGGATGGTTCTGGTTCTCTGCGCAATACTGCTTTCAGTGCATGCCGACATTTTTGCAGTTTTTCCCCTGATCCCGGTAATTCTGTTTTTCCTTGCGTCTGCTCTTTTTATCGGAATGATCTCACGAAGCTACAAGGAGTTATCTTTTATCTCGATCTTCTTTTCCACCATCGCAACATCATATCTTTTCTTTCCCAGCATCTTTGCAAATGTCCATATTGTCAGTCTTCTCTCTCCGGTTACCCTGGTTGTGCATGTGATGCAGGGAACCGGGTATACCTTCATGGAATATCTCTATTCCACATCGCTTTTTTACCTGACAAGTATCATCATTTTTGTTCTCTGCATACAAAATTTCAAAGAGGAGCAGCTCTTTTCAGAATCAGGAATTACCGGCAAACTGATGCTCTACCTTGCCGGTCTTATCTATCCCCGGTTCTGGTGGATCTCCTTATTCCTGATAGGGATTGTCTGTATTCCGTTTGTGCTGATGGCGCAGATGATGTATCTTGTCCTTTTCTTTAATCTCCCGATGCCTGCCTCCCTCATCCTGATCATGCTTCTGGCGGCCTGGACAGAAGAGATTGCGAAAGGGGCGGGAATCGTGGCGTTAATCACTGCGATGCCGCAATTTCTGAACACCCGGGTTCTGGTCATCTCTTCGGTTCTTATTGCGTCCGGATTTCTTCTCGGAGAAAAACTCCTCCTCTTTGTGACTATTTCCCAGATTAGTGATTCTATCTTTGGAGCTGCGTTATTTCTCAGCATCGGGATGCTCTGGATGCCGTTTCTCCTCCACGCATCCTGTGTTCTTATCACCGGGGCAGCAGTTCTCATCAGGGGAAAAAAAGCACTTCCGATAGGACTTTTCCTGGCCACTGCCCTTCACGTCCTGTATAATCTGTATATCCTCAGGGGGTGGATATGGTGAATGCAGAGCGGATCTGGATTGTAGCAAAGAAAGAACTGAAAGGTCTGGCCAGTGAAAAAACCATTCTCCTGGCCATCCTCCTCCAGTTGTTCATCGCCCTCTTTTCGTCATTTCTGATGGTAGGGCTGTCTGCCATGTATGATCCTACTGCATACGGCCGTATTTCCGGTGTTCAGTATGGCGTTGGAATTGCAGGCAATGATACCATCCTGTCCGATCTCATTGAGCGGAATCCCTCTTTCAGACCCTATCAGATGGATCTCTCTGTTGCACTTGGAGCACTCAAAGAACGCAAGTTGTCTGCTGTACTCTGGGTATCTGAAACCCTTCCTGATGAGGAAGGTCCTGTCACCATGACCCTGTATACTCTGCAAAATGATATTCAGTCAGCAGTCATCGAAGTGAAACTCAAAGAGATCCTGATGCAGTATGAGGAGATCATTCGTGATATCAGGAGCGCCCGTCTCGACGAGAGCCCGGTTATTCTGACTGCAAACAGGTCGGTGACGACGAACACCTTTTATGAATTTATCTTTGGCCTTCTGATTCCCCTGCTCCTGTTTATGCCTGCAATTATATCTGCCGGATTGGTGATCGACCTGATCACAGAAGAATATCAGCAACAGACGCTTGATACCCTGCGATCAACTCCTGCGGAGATGACCGATATTGTCTGTGGAAAAATTTTCGCCTGCATTTTGCTGATTCCTGCTCAGGCATCTCTCTGGCTGATCCTGCTTACAGCAAACGGAATAAAAATTGCATCCCTCATTGAGATACTTCTACATGTAACCTTTACCTCGTCTGCCCTGATATTTATTGCAACACTTTTCGCGCTTCATTACATGGACCGGACGAAAGCGCAGTTTGTTTTTTCCACCTCAGCGGTGATCCTCCTGCTGCTCGCCCTGTCAATCCCCCACAATCCTCTCAATCTGATAACACTCCTGGCAGCCGGTTCACCGGCGCCATATCATGGAGTGGTTCTTGCAGCCTGGATCTGTCTGTGCATTCTTTTGGCAGTACTTGTTAAAGGGGTAGTCCGGAGAATGCCTTCGTAATCGAGGACCTTTTAGCCTGACCCTCTTGTTCTGAGTCATTCGATAGATTCATCCCGTATTTTACGCATATATCTACAGTATATGGCTGAAATACTCTCTTCTCTCCTCAGGCCAGGGTGGAGGCCGGGGAATTCAGGGAATCGTTCACACGCCGGATTCTGGCGTCGTCTGCTTGCATTTTTTATTGATGGAATAATTCTGTTCCTGATCTCTGTTACTGCCGCAGCATATCTGAACCTTGGTGAAGGGTGGCGGATGTTGCTGATGATCATCAGAAGACAGGAAGTGATCGCCGATGATGGGACTGTTATGGCCTCTCTGCTGCCAATGCCGGTAGCAACATTCCTGCTCGTTGTGGTGATTATCATCCCGTGGTTATATTTTGCCGTTCTGGAATCGTCCAAAAACCAGGCGACACTTGGAAAGATGGCATGCCGTGTCATCGTCTCCGATCTTCACGATAATCAGCTGACATTTGCCCGTGCTACGCTTCGGCATTTCTGTAAATTCTTATCGTTCTTCGTCCTTTTTGCTGGTTTTATCTGCATCGGATATACCCGCTATCACCAGGGATTACATGATATCATATCTGCGACGCTGGTCTGGTATCAAAAAGAGAGTATTCAGTAAATGTGTTTCAAGAACCGGTAATAACCGGTTATCCACAACAGGAGGGAATAACGACAACGGGTGGGGCGGTAAATCTGCTATCCCACCGGGCTTGTTTGTCACTCATGGATATATCAGAGTCATCAAATGATTCTGGATTTTCAGTCTGTATTCTGCATTTGTATTCGCTTAAAGCGTTCCAGTCCTGTGCTTTTATGATATCTCCGAGTGAGAGATATTTTTCCGATGCATTGGTCACTGGTTCTGACGGAGAATCCTGGGTGAAAGAAGTATTCAGGCTGGTTTTATCTTCGGTCTGATTGGATTTTTCTCCTTCACCGGGTGTTGAAAATACCAGTTCGGTTCTGGGCTCTCTGACCAGCGAAAGAGAAGTATTATCTTCAGATTCTGATGGAAGACGGGCGGTTTCATTGACCGACTGCGGGAGGATGGCATCAGAATCGGAGAGATTCAGGGAAATATTTCCTTTTTCTGCCGTTGTAATAGAGCAGATAAGCATCAGTATCGAAAATACAATGCATATTTTCAATGAGATGGATGTCATAGGGTTCATGATTGTTTGACGTATTTCATTGAGATGATTGCGATCTGCTCTCATCATCTGTGTACTGATCCATGGTGTAGGATCCATCTGAAGGTAGAAAGAGGAGTTCTGCATTCTCTGGCAGGTCCTGCACCAGCACTGTGTCTCTGGATGCCTTTTTGATGCTGATCCCGGATAGCTCTTTTGATGAACAGATCACGGTCTGTTCCGGGTGGGTTCCCCGTTGAACAGAACAGTTCAGAGTGACCATGTCTCCTGCACTCACCACCATATTCAGCCTGCTGCAACCCGGGTGGCCTGCAGGCAGGACTACCAGGGGCATATGCCATGTCCTGATGAGTTCAAGCAGTATCCGGGCCTGTCTTATCATTCCGCCTTCCGGAGCTGATATTGCGATAATGTCTCCCGGTATCAGATACTGGGAGTATTCATCCGTTGTTGTCTCAATGAAGAGGATAAAAGGTTCCTGAACGATTCCACAGAGAAGAAATGATGGTGAAGATCTAATGAGAAGATCAAGGCCTGCAAGAGGAATGATCATGAGGCTTCGGACACATCATCTGACCCGCAGGATGGACAGATGATATTCTTTCCTATTGCCTTGAAAGATCCTTTGCAGTCATTACATCGATAGTTTTTCCCTTTCACTCCTTCTTCAAGATCAATATCCATAGGCCCGCCAACTGAACACATTCCCTGTACACCTCGCTGGGTATGATCTGTTTAATTCCATAATAAATCTGTTCGTTCGTGAGAGTTTCTATATCTTGAAATCAATGGATATGTAATGGCTGCCCGACAGGGACCTACTCTTCAGGATGTAATCCGGGAATGTCATCAGACTCCTGAAATGATCTGGACTATTCAGCCGGACCATAATACCCGGGGCGGGATCACGATCTTCAACCCCTGTGAAAGGTTTCCAAACCGTAGCGGATTGATGCTGCATGAATGGGGTGATGGCCCGTTCTGCAGATTTAAAATCCCGGAACGATTCCGCAATCTTGGCGGGGTGTACTTTCTTACCGTGGATGGAAAGGTTATGTTTGCAGGATGGTGTAAAAACCTGGTCCAGAGGATGAACCAGAATTAT
>CAZXRT010000218.1:0-4432 GCA_964642535.1 uncultured Methanospirillum sp. | reverse complement strand
ACTGATCCGGGAGGCACACCTCCATCAAAAACCGGATCGAGGGTTGATATCCCGGTAGGCATGTAATATTTGTGTTCGCTAAACATCCTCTCTCCAAAAATCCGTTATATCAGTAATTTTCTCCCATTTCACTTAAATACCCTTTCTTCCCTCTTCACCAGCCCGGCGATTATCAGCCGGACTGACCGGGAAAAATTGCAGGTCTGATCCATCAACAAACAAGGTACATCCTCTAAACAACCGGATTGTTTCCTCACGGTTTTTATCTGATGATAGCTTATTCTACTCTGGTATATATACAGGGCAGAACCGGGGGGAGTTTTGCCTGGCTGGAGAATCATGGTGGGGGCTGCAGAAGAGAAGAAGGGATCAGGGATAAAAACCGGGTCTGGAGCGGGAAAAAAGAAGAAAACCATCACCATTAAGATGCCAAAGATATCTTTTGGCAAAAAGGAGGTGAAAGGAGATAAAAAAGCAGAAAAGAACCGATCAAAACCGGAAGTTTCGGTTCCAGTGCAAAAACCGGTGATTGCTCCACAACCTGATCAGGAAGAACCTGACAAGAAGAGCGAAGGAAAGGTTACCAGGATCAAGATTGCGCCGGTCGTCCACAAACCGGAAGAACAGGCAGTCATGTCCCAGAAAGAACTACAAAAAGTCCTGGGAAGTGAGAAAGAGAGTCGTGATCTGAACTATTCAAAAAAATTCCTGAAAAAATTTTCTCTCTCAAGGAAAGCAGATCTCGAAGAATACTCCTTTGAAAAACATGGATCACTGGTAGAGCCTGATCTTCCGCCGGGTTATGAATATTTCAGGGAATACTGGGCAGAACCGGGTCGCGCCCTTGTGTATATCGCGATGAACATGAAAACCCGGTTAAAAGAATACCTCCTCTTTGAACCAACCCTCACCCCCTTTGAATATGAACTGCTTGAGCGCCTCCATGAAGACCTGCGTGATGTCCTGATCCTTACCGATGAGGAGATTGGGATAGACCGGAAGTATCTCCTCCTCTCCAAGGTTGTCGAACTGCTCAAGTACTACGGAGTTACTATCGATCAGCGGGCTCTTTTCAAGATTGAATACTTCCTTGTCAGAAATTATATTGGCTGGGGCCGGATCAACGCCCTGATGGTTGACCCCAACATTGAGGATGTCTCCTGTGACGGCGATGATATTCCGATCTTTTTATTCCACCGCAAAGAACTCAATATCAAGACAAACATCAAATTCGAGACAGAAGCCCTTATTTCACTGGCAATTACCCTCGCCCAGAGATCAGGAAAACATATCTCATCCGCAAATCCCCTGATAGATGCGACCCTTCCGGAAGGCTCGCGTCTCCAGCTTACGTTTGGCAAGGAAGTCACCTCGAGGGGAACATCCTTTACCATCAGGAAATTCCGTGAGCAGCCGATCACCCCGATCGACCTGATGGACCTGAAGACCTTTAATGCTGACATGATGGCCTACTTCTGGTTATCAATTGAGAACAACATGAGCCTGGTCTTTATCGGAGGGACGGCATCTGGAAAAACTACCTCACTCAATGCTGTTTCTCTCTTCATTCCCCCCCTTGCAAAAGTCATCTCAATCGAAGATACCCGCGAGGTTACCCTCTTTCACGAGAACTGGATTGCCAGCATTACCCGTGATTCAGTCTCCGAGGGGGGAACATCTGTAGATATGTTCATGCTCCTCAAGGCAGCCATGAGACAGCGTCCGGAGTATATCCTGGTGGGTGAGGTACGTGGTCATGAAGCACAGACTCTCTTTCAGGCGATGAATACCGGGCATACCACTTTCTCCACCATGCACGCCGGGAGTGTGGATGCCGCGATTCACCGTCTTGAGAACGAACCGCTTAATGTTCCGCGGAATATGCTTCAGGCACTTAATATCCTCAGCATCCAGAAGCAGATTCAGGTCGGACAGGATCGCGTCAGAAGAAGTGATGAAGTTGTGGAGATTGCAGGGATTGATCCTGCAACCGGGAACATCATGGTCAATACCGTGTTTGAGTATGACCCTCTGACCGATTCATTCAGTTATACCGGGAGATCGCAGGTTCTTGGAGATATATCAGCCCTGAACGGGTGGAGCCGTGAGATGCTGCTTGACGAACTGGAGCAACGAAAGGCCGTTCTGAACGCTATTCGTGAACAGGATCTGCGTGATTATATCAACTTTACAAAAATTATCCAGGCATATTACATCGATAAACAGCGTGTCCTGGACAATATCGATACACTGAGCAGGATTACAACATGAATGCGAACCACCTCATCAGGGGCTGGATTGCCAGAAGCCCGGAGCAGTACCTGAATCTGAGGAAGGATCTTACCGCGGTGCGTGCAGGTGTCACCGTGGAGCAGTATGTCAGGCAGGCATTATTTGTCGGCCTGATGGCCGGTCTGATAGCAGCCCTGATCGGTTTTTTTCTCTCTATTTTTCTCTTTACCACCAACCTGGGACTCAAACCGGAACTGTACAACGT
Organism: uncultured Methanospirillum sp.; assembly: GCA_964642535.1. GTDB lineage: Archaea > Halobacteriota > Methanomicrobia > Methanomicrobiales > Methanospirillaceae > Methanospirillum. The sequence continues at coordinate 1,935 of CAZXRT010000218.1, read as the reverse complement.
GCTGAACCTGAACCTGAGCATGGAGAATGCATATCTTCCGATCCTGATCGCGGTTGAAGCGGTCGTCGGGATCATTCTCTTCTTTGCCGGAGGATTTGTTGCCTATAAACTCACCCTTGCTTTTCCCTCCCTGGAAAAGATGAACCGCACCACGAAGATCAACATGGGTCTGCATAATTCTGTGGCCTATATGTATGCAATGCGCCGGGGAGGGGCTGAACTTCTTGGAATTCTCAGATCCATCTCAGAAATGTCAGCAATCTATGGTGAGGTGGCATACGAGTTCAGGCAGGTTGTCAGGGATGCAGAGTTTTTCGGATATGATGTGGTCAGTGCACTGAGACATTTAAGCGAGACGACACCATCCCAGAAGATGCGTGATTTTCTGCAGGATATGCTCTCAACCGTAGAAAGCGGTGGTGATCTCGGGCAATTTCTTCAGGACCGGGTGCGGCTCCTGCAGGAAGAGGCAAAATTCGAGCAGAAAGAATTTCTCCAGTTTCTCGGCCTTGTGGGAGAAATATATGTCACGATCTTCATTGCCGGCCCGCTTTTCCTGATCACGATCATGGTTGTCATGGGTATGATGGGATCATCGGCAATCTTTGAACTTTCCCTGATTGGATACGTGGTGCTACCCATCGGATCCCTCATCTTCATCCTCATGATCGATACGATCTCCATAAAGGATGAGAACGTGGTCAAATATGTCAAGGCAAAATGGCTGAACCAGTATACCGATGTAAGAGTCCGTGAAAGGGAAGGGGAAGAGTCCCTTTTTGCTGCGATGGAACGGTTTGATCAACTGAGCTTTCTCAAGAAATGGCTCGCCAACCCTCTCAAGGCATTTATTGAAAAGCCGGAGTTGTCATTTTATTTCTCCATCCCGGTTGCAGTCATCGTGGTCATCCTTGCCTTTCTGGAGATGGAAACCGGAGATATTGACATCATGGTCACTTCGGTGGATGACAAACTGATGATAGCCCTTCTCATCATAATGATACCATATGCAGCTTTTTTCACCATGTGGAACTCGAAGATCAGGGGAATGGAATCCCTGATCCCTGACTTTCTCGACAGGATGGCAGGAATTAATGAAGTTGGTCTGACCCTGACACAGTCCATCACGATCATGGCTCGTGCCAATCTTGGTATCCTTGCCTATGAGATCCGCCATATCCAGCGGGATATCATGTGGGGAGCCAACTTCAGCGATGCTCTCATCAGGTTTGAGATGAGGGTCAGAACCGCCCTTATTGCCCGTACAGTGACACTGATCACCAAGGCATCGACGATGAGCAGTTCCATCTCTGACCTTCTCAGGATTGCGGCAGATGATGCACGAATGACCGAAGTTCTCAAACGGGACCGGTTATCGGAGATGTTCATCTACACCGCGATTGTCTACCTCTCCTTTTTTGTGTTCATCTTTGTTATCGGAGTCATTTCCACACAGTTTCTGGCCGTCCTGGCAAATCAGAGCCAGGAAGGCCTCTCCATGGCCGGCCCCCTGTCGAGTGTCGGAAAGATGTCACTCACAACCCTGGACCGGATCCTGTATCATACCTGCCTGGTGCAGGGGCTCTTCTCGGGACTGATTGCAGGTATGATGGGAGAATCATCAATAAAAGCGGGGATAAAACACAGCTGCATCCTGATTATTGCAGCACTGCTGGCGTTTAACTTCGCGTTTTAAGAAAAAATTTAAAATCCTGCCCAGGGAGAACCAGGCCTGACTCCCCCGTTTCCTTTTGATGACGCCCCGGGCTGATGGTACGCCCGGTACTGGTTTTTTGCTTCCCAGATCAGTTCCCTGAAATGCACTTTGGGTGTTTCAAGCAGTTTCATCAGCGGAAGGGTAGCCCGGTTGTCATTTATCTCGTACAGAACGACTGCAATCCAGACACGCCGCTGGATAGAGCCGGCATGGAGAAG
>CAZXRT010000217.1:1904-4461 GCA_964642535.1 uncultured Methanospirillum sp. | reverse complement strand
TTACGAATCAGCCGCTATACCCCTAAGCCACAACGGCGTGCTTATACAAGTCTCCCTGAATACATTAAAAAATTTCTATGCCCGGATTATGAATACCCGGTCATAGAGGTGACATTCTGGGCCTTTTCCTGGGATGCTTCAAGAGGTCTGAATTTTTGTTCATACTCTCCAACCGTCCTCTGAAGAACCTGAAGAAGATTTTTGGCATGAGTTGGAGAAATGCTCACCACCGCTTTTCCCCGGGCCTGGTTAATCCCGGGTATCTGATGCAGAAACATGAAGGTAAACTCATCCTCTTTATAAGCAATCTGGATCATATTACTGTATACCGGCTCCAGATTCGGAGGAATAGTCACCTGAATTTCATTTGAACTCATATTTATTTATTACATGGGATATGAATTAAAATGTCCGAATCTCAATCCATAACCAGTACTCTTTCCGTTTCGTCACTTGTACGGGTTTTTCAGTGCCCACGCCGGTACTATTTCTCCCGTAATGAATCTGTTTCTGCTTCAGATCGTTATATTGTCTGTAAGCAGGTCTCACTTGCCGGTCCTGATTTGACCGATGAGAAGCAACTCTGGGATGAGATTACACTTATCAAACCGGATATTGTCGAAGATCTGAAAGATTATCTCTCCTTTTGCAGGGAACAGGTAGCATGCATGCCGGCAATGTCATACACGGATGCTGACGTTCTGGTTACTTCACGAAAATATGGAATTTCTGGAACCATTGATAAATATGATGCCTGTTCCTCACGAATATCGGTCATCAGGAATTCAGCGGCTCCTTCTATCGGGTGCTGGCCTGAGGACAGGATGAGGATAGCTGCGTACCTGATCTGCTTTCAGGAGACAACTGGAATTACACTGAATGGGGGATACATTGAATATATTCCGGACGGGGTTGTTCGGTTTTGCGAACCACAACCGCGGGACCGGAGGGCACTCCTCCAAGCCGTGAAAACTGCACAAAAGATCTGCAAAGGAGAACTCCCGGGAAAACCAGTCCGGGCTCCCTGCAAAAACTGCAGGTATACCGGCCAGTGTAATCCTCCAAAAGTAAAAAGATTGTCTGATCTACTGACGAAGAAGTGAAAGGGATCTGATCGATTCACCCCGTGCTTCCCGGGTGGTACCGACGATCAGCCAGCGTTCGGGGCCGTGCTGTTCAATCACCCCGGTTGCCTCGAGCACTTCTCCGGCTATTGCCTGACCCGTGTAGGTATGGGTGAACGAGAGAACACGGGCAATCTCGGGATGGTCCACCTCGTAAACCGCAGGACTGTCAAAAGAAAACGTATCATCCGTTACCCGGGCTTCAATGGTATCATGTCTGATAACCTCACCCTTCTTCATGGAAAATCCGGGTAGATCCTCGTATCCCCGTGAATAGAGCAGATCAAAGTAGGTCCCGTCTATCTGACCCCGGTTCCATTTACGCTTTTCATGGAGAAGGAACTCATCATATCCAAGGTCCGGGTTTCTCTTTCTGTAGACGGTCTTCCACAGTTCCTCATCAAGATCCTCGATTTCTCCTGTTTTTATCCCATCCTTCAGTCTCTGCTGGGCATGGCTGAACCATCTGCCATACACCACTCCGTCAATATCAGAAGATTGATCGGCGATTCCACAGAGCATCGACCCGGTAACACCGAAAGAACCGTCAGGAAGAGAAAAGATCGCACATAACTTCCTGACTCTTTCGTCAGATTCAGATAGTTCCCTGATTCTTTCATCAGGCTTATACACCCGGGTTACATCAGAGAGCGGGACGCGGTGAACCAACCCTGCATACGCAGGTTTTTTTTCACTGATAAGACGAAAGGCTTCATCAAAATCAACCTTCCGGTACCGGATCCCATCAGCATTTACCCGGTTCCCATGTGGATCAGGGATATACCTGAGCACACAACCTGCAGCTGACTCGTTGTCATATGCAGCCACTGCATAAAGCCACCCGTCAGCATCAGCGATAAAATCCCGTATCCGGAGAGGAACTGTCATGACCACTCCGCCAGCAATCTGGCAATCCGTTCGATATCTGCACCGGGCCTGATGATCTCACGATCAACCAGATCAACCACGGTAGAGGGGGTTCCACGAAGAGCACCCACATCGATGACAAAGTCATGAGGAATCAGGGCATCATTGACGGTTATCGGATCCGGACTTCCGGAGAGATTAGCACTCGTGGCGGTAATCGGGCTGTCGAATTCACGGATCAATTCCAGGGCAATATCCTGTGCAGGGAACCGGACTCCGATTTTTCCAGAACCTGCGCAGAGATGCTGCGGAAGAATGGACCGAGCCCGGAGGACAAGGGTTACCGGCCCGGGAAGGAACTCTTCGATAAAGGCAGAGGCAATATCATCAACCCATGCCACTGCAGAAATCATATCGGAATCACAAACCGCTACTGATATCGGTTTATGATATTCCCGTCCCTTTGCGTCGAATACCTTTTGAACGGCTTCATCAGAGAGGGCATCAGCTCCCAGGCCGTACAGGGTATCTGTCGGATAAATAACAAGCCCGTCCTTCATCAGGAT